>CADBMP010000088.1 GCA_902795775.1 uncultured Lachnospiraceae bacterium
CAGCTGTCACATGCCCCTCTTCCTGCTGTCTGCCGCAAAACCAGCGTCAGCCGGTGCAAAAACAGCACCTTATACAGCAGTCAGATGTGCAGTGACAGCCTTCCAGGCTTGCTTTTAAATACACAGAATCCTTTTAAAAGCAAGCTTTTACAGGATTCTGCGTATTTAAAAGCAGCTGTGAATAGTAACGTGTTAATCTCAATAGTCTCTCTTTATGGTTTTCGGGATATGGCACATGTACCTGTCATATCCCGAATCCGATTATGGAGTGGGTTGTTACTGGAATGATGGAGATGTGGACAGTAACAATAGGTCGGGAGCTGCAGGAACAGGCTGGTTGATTATTATATGATATGTAAAGAAAAACAGGAGGGTGGCATATGATTTATGGTGATAATGTAGTGGTGAAATTTTTTAATAAGGCGACAGACCTGATGGTCTTAAATCTTTTATTCCTTTTGTGCTGCCTTCCGGTAGTGACGGCGGGGGCTTCGATTTCCGCGATGTATGCAGTGAATCTGCGTTCCATCCGGTACGGGGATGGTTATATTGTGAAAAATTTCTTTAAGGCATTTAAGCAGAGCTTCGTGCAGGCGACGATTGCATGGATTCTTTTCTGTTTGTGTGCCTTTGTTTTATTCCTGGATTACCGGTTCTGGATGCAGATGGGGGATGCGGGGATTGCGAAGTATATGCAGGTCATGAGCCTGGTCTTTGCCTTTATCTTAGGTGTGGTATTTTTGTGGCTGTTTCCGGTCATCGCGAAGATGAAAGATTCGTTTTGGCGCCAGGTGAAAAATGCGGCTGCGTTCGGATTCGGTTTTTTCCTGCCATATACGGCGGTCTGCCTGGGGCTTGTCCTAGTGGCAGGATTCGCAGTGTATAGAAGTTTTGCGATGATGCTCATCTTCCTGCTCATCGGGTTTGCGGTGTTAAATTATATGCAGTCTTTTTTCTTTTATAAAGTTTTTGCGGGCTTTATCAAAGAGGAGCCGGTGGGAGAGGATGATCCTTTATATTCTGAAAGAGCAGTAAAAGAAAAATGATATCGTGAATATTGACGAAAAAGCATCTTTCAGATACTTTAGCAACTCTGTTATGTCCAAAAAACATGGACAAATTTAGGAAAAATATTTTTTAAAAGGAGGATTACAACGATGTTAAAAAAGAAAAATTACAAATTCTGGTTCTGTACCGGTTCCCAGGATTTATACGGGGACGAGGTGCTGCAGCATGTGGCGGAGCATGCGAAAGAGATTGTGGGGGCGTTAAATGATTCCGGCGACCTGCCTTATGAAGTGGTCTGGAAGCCGACATTGATTACAAATGAACTTATCAGAAAGACATTCAATGAAGCAAACGGAGATGAGGAGTGTGCGGGCGTGATTACCTGGATGCACACATTTTCACCGGCGAAATCATGGATCTTAGGACTTCAGGAGTTCAGAAAGCCGCTCCTGCATCTGCATACCCAGTATAACGAAGAGATTCCATATGATTCGATTGACATGGATTTCATGAATGAAAACCAGGCGGCACATGGGGACAGGGAGTATGGCCACATTGTCAGCAGGATGCGCATTGAGAGGAAAGTCGTGGT
Organism: uncultured Lachnospiraceae bacterium; assembly: GCA_902795775.1. Lineage (GTDB taxonomy): Bacteria > Bacillota > Clostridia > Lachnospirales > Lachnospiraceae > Butyribacter. The sequence continues at coordinate 1,601 of CADBMP010000088.1, forward strand.
CGGATACTGGAAGGATGAAGTGGTCCGGAAAAAAATCGCCGGATGGATGAGGACGGCGGTAGGTGTGATTGAATCCTCCCATATCCGCGTGATGCGTGTGGCAGATAATATGAGAAATGTAGCGGTGACGGAAGGGGATAAGGTCGAGGCGCAGATTAAATTCGGCTGGGAGATTGATGCCTATCCGGTCAATGAGATTGCAGCGTGCGTGTCTGATGTGACGGAAGCGGAAGTCAAAGCACTTTTAGACGAGTATTACAGTAAATATGAAATCTTATTAGAGGGCAGGGACCCGGAGGAGTTCAAAAAGCATGTCGCAGTACAGGCAAAGATTGAAATCGGCTTTGAACGTTTCTTAGAGGAGAAAGGGTATCAGGCCATCGTGACGCATTTCGGGGATCTGGGGACCTTAGAGCAGCTTCCGGGACTGGCGATTCAGAGACTGATGGAAAAGGGATACGGATTCGGCGCGGAGGGAGACTGGAAAGTCGCTGCGATGGTGCGCCTGATGAAGATTATGACGGAAGGAATGAAGGATGCGAAAGGAACTTCGATGTTAGAAGATTATACGTATAACATGGTGAGAGGAAAAGAGGGAATCTTAGAGGCGCATATGCTGGAAATCTGCCCGACCATTGCGGAAGGAAAAATCAGTATCAAGTGCCAGCCGCTCTCCATGGGGAACCGCGAAGACCCGGCGAGATTAGTATTTACCTCAAAAGAGGGAAGGGGAGTGGCGACTTCTCTGGTGGATTTAGGAAACCGTTTCCGCCTGATTATCAATGAGGTGAACTGCAAACATGTAGAAAAACCGATGCCGAAGCTTCCGGTAGCAACGAATTTCTGGGAGCCGCTGCCAGACCTTTATACCGGTGCGGAGGCATGGATTTTAGCCGGCGGCGCGCACCATACCGCGTTTTCTTATGACCTTACGGCAGAGCAGATGGGAGACTGGGCTGCAGCGATGGGGATTGAAGCGGTTTACATTGATGCGGATACGAAGATTCGTGATTTCAAAAGAGATCTGATGTTAGGAGAGGTATTTTTTAAGTAAAATTTGACATAAGGGTGAGGAGAGAAAGATGGTAAGGAGAAGAGTAAAAAGCATGATTGGGGCAGCACTGGTATTCAGCCTCGCTGTATCCGGTGTGGGAGTACCACAGGAGAATCAGATGGCAAAAGCAGATGGAAACGCATTGACCAGGGAACAGTTAGAGACGGCATTGGCTGAAAAAACAGGCGGAGAGGAAAAGGCAGTCGTAGATAACAGTGCGGTCAGTGTCCATGATCCGTCTGTCGTGAAAAATGAAACGAAAAAAGAGGGGCAGGGGAATTATTATGTGTTCGGCTCCCATATGGGAGTGGCAAAGTCAGATGACCTTTCCCGCTGGACACAGGTTTCAACGGGGGAAAATGATGAGAAGAGTACCCTGTTTGGTGTGGAAAAGGACGGGAAAACAGAGACGGTTTCTTTTAAAGAAGCATTTCAGAAAAATGCTTATACCGGAAAAGTCAAGGTCAAATATGCCGGAAGCACTTCAGAGGCAGAAGTGGACTTTGGAAGTTTTGATGCGTCCGCATGGAATACGGCAAGGGATGGTTATACGGTGGCAGGGAATATGTGGGCACCGGATGTCATTTATAACACGACCACAAAAGAATATGATATGTATTTGAGCCTGAACGGAAGCAAGTGGAATTCTGTCATCATCCTTTTGACGGCGAAAGACATCGAGGGACCGTATGTGTATCAGGGACCGGTGGTATATACCGGATTTTCCAATACTGTAGATGCGCTTTCGTATAAAAATACGGACTTGGAACTGGTCTATGGGAACTTAGCCAAACTGCCGGAAAAGTATGACAAGGCAGATGACGGAACCTGGGGAGAGTTTTATCCACATGCCATCGACCCTGCTGTCTTTTATGACAAAGACGGGAACCTGCGCATGGTTTACGGCTCCTGGTCTGGCGGGATTTATGAGCTGGAATTGGATGAAAAGACCGGGCTTCGTGACTATACGGTACAGTATGCGGAAAAGACCGGAGAAAAAAATCCGCGCGACATCGTGTCCGATCCGTATTTTGGCGTGCATATCGCCGGAGGGTATTATGTATCCGGAGAAGGTCCGTATATGGAATACATGGACGGAAAATATTATTTATTCATGTCTTATGGAGAATATGCGCCGTCCGGAAATTACCAGATGAGGATTTTCAGCTCTGAGCATCCGGAAGGACCATTTGTGGATAGTAATGGGGTGAGTGCTATTTACGATGAGTTCCAGGTGAATTTTAATTCGGATTACGGCGACTGCTATGATGGGAGCGACTATGGGGCAAAGGGTTCTACGAGGGGTTCCCGGCTGATGGATAACTACAAATGGGATACGATGGCAAAGGCAGAGATTTCCCAGGGGCATAATTCCGCTATCACCGTGGATGGAAAGAGTTTTGTGGTCTATCACACGAAGTATGATGACGGTACGCTGATGCACAACCTGCGTGTCCATGAGCTTTATACGGTGGATGGCTGTCTGGTGGCAGCACCATATCAGTATGATGCTTCCGTGACAGATAAAAAAGAATACACTATGGACGATGTTTCAGGAAATTATGATGTGATTTTCCAGAAATATGACACGAATCAGCACTGGACCGGCGGACCAAATGCAGAGCATGGAGGAAACGGTTCTTTAGCAAATCCCGGCAGCATGGAGGCAGAAACGCCGGAGTGTTTTCAGTTTTCTACAGATGGAAAAGTTTCATTTGATGGAAAAGAAATCGGAACATGGCTCATAGATTCCAATAAAAAGAATGTGACGATTACCATTACAGATGCTTATGGGGATGCTCATTTGACCGGAACATATCATGGACTTCTTCTGGAGCAGAATGCAGATGGTGCGGTAAAGACCTGTTTTACCGGTATCAATGCAAAGACCGGCACCGGCATCTGGGGCAGTTTTAACGGAAACAGTGATATCCGCGCGATTGCCTTGACCGAAAAGAACTTAAAAACAGAGATTCCGGCAAAAGTGTATGATTCCCTGACACTTCCGGTAAAGGGGCTTTCCGGTGCGAAAATCAGCTGGAGTTCCAGTAATGAAGCCGTCTTAAAGTCAGACGGAACATTAGGAAAAGTGACAGAAAATACACCGGTGGTCCTGACCGAACGGATTTCAAAGGGAGCGTATTACTTTGAAA
>CADBMP010000089.1 GCA_902795775.1 uncultured Lachnospiraceae bacterium
CCCAGCAAGCATTTTCAAAGCAGATTGGCTGGATTTTCTTTACCTGGTCATACACGTCCAGTCCGGCGTCTTTTGTGATTTTCTCAGCTTCTTCGATAGAGCTGATGCCATATTTATTTAATACGGCATTAATCTGGTCAATTCTTCTTTCATATGATTCAAATAAAGCCATGTTCGTTCATTCTCCTTTCTATTTTATTCCTGACGAGGATCAATGATCTTCACTGCATCGTCAACACGTCCATACTGGCCTTTTGCTTTTTCCCATGCAGTATTCGGATCATCACCTTTTTTGATGAAGTCAGTCATCTTTCCAAGGGAAACGAACTGATATCCGATTACTTCGTTGTCTTCATCTAAAGCAATGCCTGTAACATAGCCTTCTGCCATCTCTAAGTAACGAACGCCTTTTTCCTTTGTAGCGTACATGGTACCTACCTGGGAACGAAGTCCCTTACCTAAATCCTCCAGACCTGCACCAACGGCAAGTCCATCATCAGAGAATGCACTCTGGGTACGACCATAAACAATCTGTAAGAACAGCTCTCTCATCGCTGTATTGATGGCATCACAGACAAGGTCTGTATTCAATGCCTCTAAGATGGTCTTTCCCTGTAAGATTTCAGCAGCCATTGCTGCAGAGTGTGTCATTCCGGAACATCCGATGGTCTCCACCAGAGCTTCTTCGATGATTCCTTCCTTGACATTCAAAGATAATTTACAGGCACCCTGCTGAGGCGCGCACCAACCTACACCATGTGTAAAACCGGAAATATCTTCGATTTTTTTAGAATGTACCCATTTTCCCTCCTCTGGGATTGGAGCCGGCTCATGCTTAGCACCCTTAGCGACCGGACACATGTTTTGAACTTCCTGTGTGTAAATCATTATTCGACTACTCCTTTCAATATGTTTATTTCCGCGTGCAGATAAAGGGATGCTGTGCAAAAAACATCAGCTGTTCCCTTTTGCCACGCAGCTCTACTTACTATTTTAAGACAAAATTCATATTTCGTCTACACTTTTTTAATAATTCTTAAAAAAAATTGTGACTATTTACCAAAATTCTGTTATTCCTTTTCTTTTCTTACCACGCAGTCTTTTCTGAAAAAGCATATGCCGTATTTTTCAATTTTGCTATACCCCTGCTCTGATAGCTCTGCCTCATATCCCTTTTCTTCAATCTGGTCAAGTGCCGCCTCAGCCAGACGTTCCATTTCCCCAGCTTTCTTCGCACATTTAAATTCAAAGATATATTTCAAGGTCATATTGATTACAGGGTACTGCCTCAGCTCCGAGGTGTACCGCTCTCCTGCTTCCATGATTTTCAATCCCTCAAAAAGAGTCCTGTTGTCCTTTTTCTCACCATGAATATTCCGCATATCCTCAAAAAAATACTTCAGCATACTCAGATTCAAAGTTTTTCCAAATTTTCTCGGTCTGGTGAACAGGTTCACCTTACTTTTCTTATCTAACAGATCTTTGATGAGCAGACTTTTATCCACATAGTAATAGCCTCTGGTAATCAGCTTTTCAAAAAGGTCTACGCCAATCGCAATGGTTTATAATTCATGCTCCCAACTCCTTTAGAAAATATTTGTGTACCCGTTCGTTTGTTTCTTCTATATTAGTATGTAATTTCTGATTTTGCAAGATTTTTCCGGCGATATATGTTTTTAGAACTTCTTTTCCACCACTTCCCCTTGTCTCTTATAAATGCTTCCTTTAGGCACATATCCTCTCGTCATGGAAAGCGGATAGACATTTGTGTTGCTGCCGATAATGGTTCCTGGGTTCATGACGGTTCCGCAGCCGATTTCTACGAAATTTCCAAGAATGGCTCCCATTTTCTTAAGTCCGGTCTGGATTTTTTCGCCCTGATAGCGGATGGTAATTTTGGATTTGTCCGATTTCACATTAGAAGTAATGGAACCGGCTCCCATGTGGGATTTGTAGCCTAAAATGGAATCCCCGACATAATTGTAATGAGGCACCTGCACATTATTGAACAGCAGGACGTTCTTTAATTCTGTGGAATTTCCAACCACGCAGTTCTCTCCCACAATGGCGTTTCCGCGGATAAAAGCCCCCGGTCTTACCTCTGTGTTCTTCCCGATGATGCATGGTGCAAGGATTGTCGCGGTCGGATAAATCTTTGCCGATTTTGCAATCCAGATATGTTCTTCCCGTTCCTCGTATTCCTCCTCTGGAAGGCACTCTCCCAATGCAAGGATAAAATCCCCGATTTTTGGGAGGACTTCCCATGGATATTCTGTATCATCAAAAATGGCACTTGCTATGGTTTCATCCATATTAAATAAATTTTTGTTTTTTAGATTTTCGTACATGATATTCTCCTTTTTTACAATTTATAGATTTTCACATCTGTCGTTTCTTTCTTCCTTCTGCGTCATTTAAGCCTTAGACATCAGACAGGCTGTTTTTTCCCACTTCCATAAAACGTGGAAGCCTTCTGGAACATCTGGTTCAAAAGCTGGTTATAATTTGTCTGCTTTACATACCCCACCCGTCTTATGATGAACTGTTCCAGCTTCTCCATATATTCATCTTCTGTGATGCTTCCCTCTGCCACCTGCGTCAGCCCAAGCTCCCAGCTTGCAGTAAGCTTGGGATTTAACAGGGACTGGATGGAAATGCTCACCACATCATAGATCATTTCGCCTAAAAGCTCCGGTGTGATAATCTGTGTTTTTTTATTCAGGTTCAGATACCTGTTCTTAATGAGCTTGCTTAAAATCTCCGCCCTTGTCGCACTTGTGCCGATTCCGCTTCCCTTAATCTGTGCCCGCAGCTCCTCATCTTCTATGAGCTGTCCGGCATTTTCCATTGCCAAAATGATGGAGCCGGAATTATAACGCTTTGGAGGAGAGGTTTCCCCCTCTTTGATGGTCATTCCGGTCATGGAAATTTTTGTTCCTTTCCGCAGGTTTTTGAACGCTTCTATGATGGAGCTTCCCTCTGCTCCGGAAATCTCCCCGGAAGAATCCGAATTTTCATTCTCCCCATCACCGGCATTTGTCTTTTTCTTTTTAAAAGATTTTGCAAAAGAAGCCTCCGCAATGGAAAGATAACCTTCCTCTGTCATCACCTTAAAGCTTGCAAAAAATGTTTCCAGAAAAGCTTTTTTTGAGCCATCAGAAATTTCTTTTCCGCTTTCCGGAATGCCTGCTGTTTCCTTTTGTGCAGTCAGGGAAAGCTTCATATATTCTGCAGGCGGATAAAAGATACATAAAAACCTTCTGGTAATCACCTCATAAACCTTTGCTGCGGTCGGGCTGACGCTTTTTAATGCGCCAAAGCCCTGGCCGGTCGGTATAATGGCATAATGGTCTGTTACCTGTTTGTCATTTACATACCTTGTTTTTGCAATGCCTGCATGACGTTTATTTTCTAAAATATATTCGGGAATCCCCTGTACCAGCGGATAATTTTTCAAGCCCTGGATATTTTTGTGGATTTCTTTTGCTACGGCACTGGATAACACCCTGGCGTCTGTCCTAGGATAAGTCACTAACTTTTTTTCGTACAGCTCCTGTACAATTTTTAAGGTGTCTTCCGGACTGATTTTAAACAGCTTGGAACAGGTATTCTGGAGCTCTGCCAGATTGAACAAAAGCGGCGGATTCTTTTTTTCCTTTTTCCGCTCCGCCTTTGTAATGACTGCCAGCTTTTCCTGATGAACCGCCTTTTCCAAATCAGACCCCTTTTCCATACCGTCCGCATTTGAACCAGCAGGGCTTGTTTCCCTGTTATCCGTATTTGAATCAGAAGGGCTTATCTGGCTGCTTTCTGCCGTATCCTGCTTTGCTTCAAACTTCGGTTCTGAAAATCCAAGCATTGTGCATAACGCAAGGGCATCCTTCTTTTCCTTAAATCCGTTTTCTTTATACAGGACAGGAGAAGCCTCATATTTTGAACCCTCTGAAACCCTCCATTCCCCGGAAAAGGTCTTTCCGGCATGGGAAAAATCAGCAAGCACCCGGTAGAACGGAGTTTTTACAAAATTTCTGATTTCCCGCTCCCGTTCCACCACCATTCCAAGCACGCAGGTCATTACGCGCCCTACTGCTATGGCGGACCACTTCCCGTTATTTAAGAAATCCATGATGGTTCTTCCGTATTTTAATGAGAGGATTCTGGAAAAATTGATTCCCATAAGATAATCTACCTTTGCACGAAGATAGGCAGATGCAGAAAGATTATCGTATTCTTCTAAAAGCTTCGCTTCCTTGATTCCACGTATTATTTCTTCTTCGGTCTGTGAATCGATCCAGACACGTCTTTTTTCCTTTTGTTTTGAAACGCCTGCCATCTGGTCCACCAGACGGTAAATATATTCCCCCTCCCGTCCGGAGTCCGTACAGACATAGATTCTGGTAACATCATTTCTGTTCAAAAGTCCTGAAACAATCTGAAACTGCTTTTTTACGGCAGGAATCAGTTCGTATAAAAATGTATCCGGGAGAAATGGCAGTGTCTGAAAGGACCATTTTTTTAATGCAGGGTCATAGACCTCAGGATAGCTCATGGTCACAAGATGCCCGACGCACCAGGTCACTACGTACTGCCCGGATTCCAGATAACCATTCCCTGCATTTCCGTTTACGTTCAGGACTTTGGCAAATTCCTTTGCCACACTGGGTTTTTCTGCAATAAATAAATCTTTTCCCATAAAAATCCCCCATTCCGAGCACTCTGTGCCCGGCACAAATCGCCAAAACAACCTTCGGTTGTTTGTGAAAAATAATTTGCTGAAATTGTCAGTCAAATCTGACATTTTCATGCTATTCAAAATTATTTTTCACACGAACGAATCTTCCTTTTTATAAAGCAAATGGCAAAAAAACTTTTTGCCACCTGCTGATATCATATTTCCATAATAATAAACTTATTCACTTGTTCCCACTTTCTTTGCCAGTGGAATCAGCATACCGCCAATGGCATTTCCAAGCGTAATTGTAAGGACACGAAGCAGCACATCCAGTGACCACATTTCTGCTACAGAAAAATAAAACATATCTGCAATGCAGTGTTCAAACCCGCCCAGGATAAATGCTGCAACTCCCATAAATAAGATAATTGGATTTTGAGTTTTGATATATCCGTCCACTGCCACATACATCAGAAAACCGCAAAGGATTCCAAGCAGGAGAAGACTGAAAAAGCCATCTCCAATTTTCGTTTCGCACATTTTTTTTGCAGGCTCGGAAATTCCTTTGATTCTGGAAAACAGGACACAGGAAGCGGTCAAAAAGGTTCCTGCAAGGTTTCCAAGCCAGATGATAAGCAGGTCAAACAGATAATCTGCTGAACGTTCGGGAAGATAACCTACCTTTCCTGTAAATAAATTCAAACCATGGACACAGATGGTATAAAGACCTACGGTGAACATCAAAGCACCTGCCAGTTTGATTTCCAGTGAAAGAAACACCACTCCGCCGATTCCGATGGCAAAACCTGCAAGTACAGCCAAAAGAAACAACCGCAATGTATTGATTCCAGTTTTTTTCATTTATCCTCTCCTATTTAAAAATTTTATTCTTTGTGACTATTCAGCCCTCCGGAGTGAATGGCCGGAGGGCTGGACGATAACATTTTTTTTATCAGACATTGACATCCAGATTAATAAAGCGGTCAGCTTCATTTTCCAGAGTACCTGCCACCATTTTGTTATCATTCATGGCAGAAGCAATTTCCTCAATTCCTCTTGCCAAATCCGAAGTATTCATGGCTGCACTCGTTACGCCGTTCGCACTTTCCTCTACTGCAGAAGAAATCGGGACCACAGCGTTCGTAATATTCTGTACCAGCTGTTTTAAGTTTCCTGACATCTCATTAAAGCCTGCCACCGTTTCATTGACACGAACCGCATCATCACTGTATTGTCTGCCTGTTTTAACAAAATTGTCATAATCCGGCAGGATATTTTCGTTAATATAATTGACCATATTATCAGAACTCTGAATCAGTTCATTTACCGCTTTTACTACCATATTATTGATGGTCTGGATATTTCCGGCTGCTTCGCGGCTGGAATTTGCAAGCTGGCTGATTTCGTTTGCGACAACGGCAAACCCACGGCCTGCTTCACCGGCTCTTGCAGCCTCAATGGATGCATTCAAAGAAAGAAGGTTCGTCTGGCTGGAAATGCTTAAGATTTCATCCGTCAGGCTGTTGACCTTTTCTACGCTCTTGCTGTCTTCGATGGCGGTCTTCAGATTCTCTACAATGTCATTTACCACCTCATTTGTGGTCTGCCTGTTCTCTGCAGCACTCTTTTCCAGCTCCTCTGCACGCCTCTGCATTTCATTTGCATAATCATAAAGTCTCTGTGACTCATCTGCCAGATCCACTACATTGCCATCCACTGTTTCAATATTTGTCCGGATATCTGAGATTGTAGTGGAAATCTGATCCATGGAGGAAGAAAGATTTTCCATGACGGAAGAAACATCACTGGAATTGTTGTTTGCAGAGTCCACTTTATCAGAAACAAGGTTTACAATTTCACTAAGCTGTGAGGAACTTAAATTGATCTGTCCCATAATCTTATGTAAGGTTTCAATGAAAATATTGATTCCTGCTGAAAGCGTGGCAATTTCATCCGTACAGAAGCTCTGTACACGTTTGGTCAGATCTCCTCTGCCCTCTTCTACGGATTTGATGATATCCCTGAGCTGTTTATTGATATTGATCAGACGCTTGCAGCACCATACCCAGCTCACCCATACCGTAAAGGCAAAGACAAGGACACCAATGCCGATACAGATGAAGATTGTGATTTTGGAGGTATTGAACGTTTTTTCCTGTGAATTACCGGCAATTTCAATTCCCTTTGTGATGGATTCGTTCAAAGCATTTAAAGATTCTGTAATTGCCGTTCCTTTTTCACGCAGAGCGGTATTGGAAAGCTCACTGGCAGTATCCACATCCCCGCTTGCACTGGCAGAAAGGATGGAATCCCAGACTTCCATGTATGCTTTAAAATCTGAGGCAAATGCTGCCACAGCCTCCTCCTGTTCCGGTACGCGGGTAATTTTTTCATATGCAGTTACGGTCTCTTCAATGGTACTCCTTAACGTCTTTCCCTCCTCCTCAAGTTTTCCCATCAGTTCCGTATTTTTAGAATTGCTTGCTACAATATGTGCAAATGCCACACGGCGCAAAGACTGGTAGTTGCTGGACATTTGGTTTGAATATTCTAATCCTGCAATATAATTTTCTGAAATTTCATCACTCTTATCCATGACATTGGAAAGTCCCA
>CADBMP010000090.1 GCA_902795775.1 uncultured Lachnospiraceae bacterium
AACTCCACAGTTGACGTTTCACCTGCAGCTATTATTTTTTCGAATTCTGATACAATCATTTCACAAATGCTCCCGAAACATAATATATATTTTCCTTCAAGCTTCTCAGATATATGCGCCGTTTTCTTCATCCAAGATCTTTGCTGTCGGAAGCCTGTCCAGAATGGCATCAATGTCCGTTCCTGTGTAACGGAACTTTACCCTCCGCAGCTTTCCGCCATACATGAACTGGATCCGTTTTCTGAACTCACCTTCCTCAAAGCGATTGCTATACGGAATATAAAACCTTTCCTTCAGAATGCTCAGCGATCTGATACGATCAATCCGATAGATTGTAGGGAAGGAATCATTCAGGACGTCGAAATCATTCCTTGTCTCCTCATCATTGATAAAGGCGGTCAGATAGAAATAGTATTCCGAAAACATGATAGCCACGGGCATCAGTTTATGATGTACCGTCTGCTTATCCTTCGTCCGGTAATAATCGATCTCAATATACCGTGATTCACGTATTGCCTGTCCCAGATCCCACATAAGATCGATAAATTTTGTCTTATGCCGGGGCTCGACATAATGAAACTCCTCATTACTGATCAGCTCTTTTACACACTTCTGGTTGATTTTCAGAACACAGCACGTGATGAGCTTATCCGGCATTTCGACCATTTCTTCCTTGGTGAAGGCCCTGCTGTCAAGTAGGATCTTGCATAACGCGAGTACTTCGCTGTTCTGCAGGAGGATCTGATACAACGTTTCCAGGCGATATCCCTTTGCAATCCGATCATACACAATGGTATTGACTATGCCGGTGCGTTCGGAATCGTTGTCCAGGAAACTCCTGATATGCTCAATGTCCCGCTGTATGCTCTTTTCATTTACGCCGTATCGCACTGCCTCTTCTGCTTTGTTCACAACATAGCCGTCGGAGAGCTTCGCATACATCTGTAATACACGTTATATCTGTTCGCTCTTTACCAAATCGTTCATACAGACCTCCTATGTTATGAGCAGAGCATAGAAAACCGGATGGACGTAATATGTCCTCCTTGTTCTGGTATTTTGTCAAACGCTCTGATTTTCCAAATATCCCACAGGTTTTCCCTGTGCTTGGGCATATTCGATTTCTGACCTCGTACTTTCGCCGATATACCCGTCGACATTTATCACAAAAATCTCGTCAGCCATATCGATCTTGCGCTTATGCATGTCATCCAGCATTTTCTTGGTCGCAGTCAGTGTTCCCTCATCCATGTTCTCCCATACCTCATTATCCCCAGAATGGCCAAAGAGACCGACGCTGATCACTATATTGCCCTCCAACATCAGACGCTTTTGAGTTTCCATGAAGGCATTTTTGAAGCGAGTGCTGCCGCATAGGGTGATGACTTTATAGTTTCCTTACATAAAAAATCCCTTTAAAAAATACGTTTCCCTTTATCTTCAAATCGTCTTCTTCCGTCTTTTCCCTGTTGAAAGACATATAGATGCTCGACATTCCCTCTTTCGCCCAAACCAAACGCTCTTTTTGCAATATGTTTTGTGTTCAACGGGTTAGTAGTTGCATATACGTTCAAAGTAACCTTCCCCCTTAAACCCCTTACACACTTTATGATTGCTTCAATATATTTCTGGCTGAAATGACGAGAATTGTCTGCACCATTGTTTCTGCTGACCTTGATTGTTCTATACTCACGTTTTGATTTCGGAATCTGCCGTTCTTCAATAACATATGTATCTTCTAAAATAAGGTTAATCTCCCTGTTGGTCTCTTCTTGATTCTTCTCCGAAACCTTGCTTTCCGATTCATTTTCCAATACAGGGTACTCCATTTCGTCTAGTGGATACTCTGAAAAAGTGGCTCGTATAACCAACTTGAACTGCATATGAATTGGCACAAGCACTAAGTCGCAGCTCTTAATTCCAAGAATTTTTGCACAGAACCAGTACCACGCGTAGCTGTAATCGTGATATACACGTTTACGATTCATTACGAATCCCTGATTAAACTTCCTTATCATAATTAGAACAGCTACAAATACTATGACAGAGGCAACGGGTTTGCCCATTCTAAACGCCGCTTGCCAAAAAAAATCATCTGGTGAAATGGGGTTGTTAGCCAGATATTCCTTGAAAATTTTCTGCAGATCAATAATCCATGGTATAAAAGCCGCAACTATCAAAGCTATTGCCTCTAATATCTGTCTTCCATTACTTGAAATCTTTTTGCAAAGTCTTTTCATTTTGCCGCATTCTTTCTCTTATGTAGATTCCGTTCGTATCTTTTTCACATTCATAAGCTTCCTGGATTTCTCCGGTCAGAAAATCTCCAACCCAAAGTCGCCATTCATCAGTTCCAGCAATGATAAAAAACACATATTGACATCCTGTTGTATCGGATTTCATCGTTTCATTCCAGTCATTCCAATCAATATCCGATGGAATTGGAACTTCTTGAGGATGCGTATGCCATACGCCCATATAGTAACTTTTATTCCGTCTTGCCTTTCTTAAAAAATGCTGGTGTCGGGGATCTCTTATATCGAACCGCACACGGTTTTTTACATCTAAAAGATAGGGGTGTGATACCGCCTCCAATGATATATTTCCGGTGTGTTTATGTTGATACCCTACTATATATCCTCCACTTTCCGGTTTGGAAATGTCGTCCTGTATCCACTGTTTTATTTCTTCCAGAACAGGGCTAAGAACATCAACTACATTTCCATCCGGCAAATTCATTTTTACGCAATTGTTACTCAACCCTATTTCCACAACACCCACATGCCTCCATAGGAAATACCGTATCAGATACACCTGTCTTGTCAGGTGCTATATCTAACAAGATGTTCTCTGTAATTGTATGATTCTCAATATTGCGTATTGTATCCAACAAGGCAGCCGTTGTTCTTAACAGAACTGCTGTTCCGTAGGCAGCCCTCGTTCCGCCACAGCCATTACGAATAATTCCGTTCTCAATGGACATATCCGATTTTTTCCTCGCCCTGTTGTTTACACGCTCACCTTGTTGATCCGTAAAAAGACATTCATAGCAGCCTTGCTTCTCATAATTAACAAAAAGAATGTGACTATACTCACCGCCTTCTTCAAGCCACACATACAAGACAGGTGTTTTGCAGTTCGCCTTTTTTAGGGCAGCATTGAACTTTAACTGTTCATCACTGCTTCCGATTGTAAATATAAGAAGATCGCTGTCTAATACTTCCGCCACAAGGGATTTGCTGTCTATATCCTTTGCAATAGATTCTATGTGTAATTCCGGATGAAGCAACTGTAGTAGCAGTTGTATTGTTATGGCCTTATTCGATCCCTTTCCGATTCCTGCATATGCCCATCTCAGAATATTTTCATCTTCAAGCTTATCGCCATCATAGATTTTGATATTATTTGCACCATTCTTTGCCAATTCAAACGCAACATAGCTACCAAGTGATCCTGCCCCAATAAGTAGAACTCGTTTATTCATCAACCCAGTACCGTTCCCAATCTGGTCACACAAATAAGCATAGTCTTTTCTTTCTGTACGAAGCGGCTCCACCGCTGTAATATCAGACAAGAGCTTATCCAGCAAGGTACGACCTGATATACTCTTGCATTTCACCTTCAGAGCAAAAGCAACATTGGACTGATCTGTCCTCATGCTAAAGAGAAGAAGCAACTCGTGCCTTTTCGGTATAGTATTTTTCAGCATTCGAAAAGTATCATCGCCAACATGGTCTATCTGTTTCCCATAGACAAGATTTTGAACCTCATTCGCTGTCCATTGAAAGCCTCTGTGAGGCGGCAGAATGCCTCGGCTATCTGTTATCGGGATATGGTACACATCATTTTCAAGATGGCATGTCCATTTTCGCTCATCCTTGTCTCTTTCATCTATGTCCGAGAGTACAAGATCATGCTCTACGAGGCGGATAATATTTGTTCCATGGAAGACATCCATTTCTGCAAAATGACTGTCCTGTGACAGATAAGCAGTAATTTTTTTACTATTAACCGCTTCACTATTCCAATAAAACATGAATTCCTTTTGAAATTCTCTTTCCCTGTCTACCTGATTCATAGACAGCAATTCGATCAACCTGTCGATTGTATCAAATATCTTATCTTCATAGGGGACAAGAGAATTCACGATACTGTTATGTTCAAAGAGACATACCCATCGATATGTTCCATTAGGAATTTCTTTCCCATCGGTTATGTTTGTCGCTCGAAGCATAACATGTGGAAAATCCAGAAACTCGTCATTATAGAGGTAGACGCTTGCCTGAGAAGCTGGATCATCGACAGAAGGAGGCCAAAAGAGAAACTGCTTTTCAAACAAGGTAAAAAACAGCACGTCATCAAAAACTTGCTGACCTATCGTAATCTCATCGTATGTCTCCAGGATTTCCCTTACCGTCATATATTCAACCAAAACTATGTTCCCGCCTGTTCTGTGCAGCTGCAGCTACGGCCTCCTTTGCCGGAACAGTAAAATCATCTCCCAGTACTTTCCTCACATACTCACCAGCATCATGTTCAGATTCGACATTTACAGCATTCGTAAGATTATCCACAGCTGTTGAGAGTCGATCATGAAACGTTGTTATATACGATTTACTGCTAATCCTCATCTTTGAAAATACATCTGTCCATGGAGCAACCGGCAAATTGCAGGTAATGTTCCAAACTTTATTCCACTGATCATCATATGTATAAGTAAACCGATCTAGGATAGCTTTCATAGTCTTCTGGAGGGAAAGCAAGTCATCATCACCATCGCTCGTCGACTGAGTTGAAAAACAGTCACATGCAAGCAGTGTCAACCCTATGCTGGGAGGTACCTCGTGATCACTGGTGGATCCGGAATAATTCTCATTCCTCCACTTTTTTATGAAGCATACGATTCGACGAAGTTGATCATTGCCATTAATCTGACCGCAAAGATAATCATTCAATCCATCAGGATCTGCTATCTCCCAAGAATAATTACTACTGTATTCTTTGCCTCGTGCAAGATAGACATTAGAACCGTCTTCTGCATAAAGCGGAAGATCAATATGTAGCCATTCATTTCCATTTTCATAATAGGAAGCTCTTACACAAGGCTCCTTTATAGAAACTGTGCGTGAAGCAATGTTGATCGAATCCCGCAAATACCCTTTAA
>CADBMP010000091.1 GCA_902795775.1 uncultured Lachnospiraceae bacterium
AGAGATGAATCTCCTTGCAATTATGCAGGGAGAAAAAGTTCAACTTTTTGTGTCTAAAGTATTGACTTAGGTCCAAATGGTTCCAACCTTACCAGGATGAACATCAGGCATAACACGAATACGGCATCCCTTAGAGCTTTCCTGATCACAAATCATCTGAAGCTGTGAGATGGCATACTGGTCGATTGCAGTTTCTTTGTTGTTAGTGGTAAAAATCTGAGCGCAAGTTACGGCTCCTTTGATAGTCTCCATAATAATTTCCTTTTCTATTGATGCGAGGGCATAAAAATAGCACCTCTATTGTCAAAGCAGAGGTGCCAGAAATCCTATGAAGCCTTTATTTGAAATGGGCAGAATAAGCCTGTTATTTGCAAATAGAAGAAAGGATAACCATACCTCTTGCTATTAAGTTACTTGTGTTTGTTCTGTAATTCTCTGTCATGATAATGACCTCCTTTCTGAGTGAATCGTTATTTTGGTTACATTAGTTTTAGTATAGCACACTTGTCAAGTGGATGCATTGAACCAGTAGTTTAATGTGTAGAGCTGACCGGTGCTAACTGATACATACAATATATCGGCTGAGAATGACAAATAATGACATTCTTGAAGAAAAAATTAAAGAGATTGTATTATCGTAAAAAATATTTTGCTTTTTTCTGTAATCACGATTTTCGGACTCCAAGTACATATTAGAAGGTTGAGTGGACCTTACTAATATGGAAAGGAGCCTTTGATTTATGAGTGAACAAAAGAAGCAGAATCTTGCTGATCCGAGTGTGCGAAAAAGATTTGTTACTTATAAGGAAGCAACAGAGCTTTATAGTATGTGGTTAACCAGAATACAGGAACATGCAAAGATAGCAGGTGCAACTTACAAGATGGGAAACAAGGTGCTTGTAAATACAGATATTTTTGAAGCATATCTTGAGCAGTTTAGAATTCCTGGTGATTATGAAGGAATGGCTAAGAAGTTTACTCCGGAGCTTGCAGGTTTAAAGCATGTAGACAGTTTTATAAAATATATCCTCAAATTTTTACGAAACAGAATGTATGAAGTGTAACTGGAACGTAAGAGAACTTCGCAGACAGATAAAAACGAATCTCTATGTAAGAGCAGGGATAAGCAAGAAGTCGGAACTTTTGCTGAAAAAGTCTGTTGATCATACAAATGAAACCATGCTTTCAATCAAAGATCCATTTACCTTTGAATTTTTAGGACTTGATGCAAAGGATGCAGTGTCGGAATCTGACTTGGAACAGGCACTTATGGATCACCTGCAGGAGTTTATGCTTGAACTTGGTGAGGGATTCTGTTTTGGGGGTAAGTTTGCGTGACATTGCATTTTTTTGCGGCTTATTTTTCTTTATATCCAGAGTTTGGTTTATTGTAGCACAGTTGGAGGTGTCTGTATAGTGATTAGGCAGAGGTAATCATTTTTCTGGTGACAAGTCATATGATTGTGAGCAATACCACACCTTATCAGTATTTTGTGTCCGTAATCAGTATTGTGCTTCTATGTCTTGTGCCCCAGTATTTGCATGGTATTGGAGAGAAAAAAATATAGAAAAAACTCTTGACTTTCATCCGAACTCGGATTATAATACCAATCATCCGAGTTCGGATAAAAGGGGGGACTAAGATGGAAATTCCAATTGTATTAGTGCTGGCTGAATTTAATCGGGCACATAAGAGGCTGAATGTTCTATACCACAATTATGCTAAGGAGGTCGGAATATCTGATGCGGCTTTCTGGCTGATGTATTCCTTGTATGAAAAAGGAGGTCCCTGTACCCAGCCAGAGTTGTGCGAAGCATGGTTTTTTGCACCGCAGACAATTAATTCTGCACTGAAATCTTTGGAGAAGCAAGGGCTCATTGCACTGGACTTAGCACCGAACAGCAGAAAGAATAAGCAGTTTTTCTTTACAGAGGCAGGAGAAAAGCTTGCAAAAGAAAAAATTGCCCCGCTTGTTCAGGCAGAGGAACAATCATTTCTTCGTTTAGACGAGCAGGAACGGAATGCACTATTGGCAATTACGCAGAAGCACATCAATGTGTTAGAAGAAGAAATTAACAGAATATTATAAGATATCATCGGAGGACAGATCATCGCAATGATTGACAGTCGAACGGAAGATGTCGGGTGCGCCCGGTTATTGAAGAAATAACCGGGCATTTTTATGTTTTGGAAAGGAAGGTATCATTATGAGAATTATTACGATAAGCCGTGAATTTGGAAGCGGAGGGAGAGAACTGGGAAAACGATTATCAGACACACTTGGTATCCCATGCTATG
This sequence comes from uncultured Lachnospiraceae bacterium, assembly GCA_902795775.1. GTDB lineage: Bacteria > Bacillota > Clostridia > Lachnospirales > Lachnospiraceae > Butyribacter. Next base: position 2,300 of record CADBMP010000091.1, read on the forward strand.
ACCATGAAATTATTGATATGGTTGCAGAGAAACATGGACTTGACAAAAACTATGTCTCACATGTTTCGGAAAAGGACATTCGCGTGTTTTATCCGTCTACCATTGGACACCGGTTTTTGACAAACCAGTCTGCGCTTCAGCAGCCTGTAAAAATTGCGGCGGCACAGCAGGAGATGATTCGCCAGTTAGCTCTCCAGGGAGATTGTGTTATTGTTGGCCGTTGTGCCGATGTGCTTTGCAGGGATATGAATCCACTTAATATCTTTGTGTATGCAGATAGATTGTCTAAGCTGCAGCGTTGTGAAAATCGTGCAGATGAAAGCGAACATTACTCAGAAAAAGAGATGTTCCGCAAAATGAAGCAGATCGATAAAGAGCGTGCCACATACAGGGAACTGTTTACGGAAGATAAATGGGGAAGAAAAGAGTGCTACCATTTGTGTATCAATACATCTGGTAAAGAAATCAAGAATTTGGTTCCGGCTGTTGCTGCATATGTGAATGCCTGGTTCGGACAGGACTGATGGAGGGAGACATGGAAGATTCAAGAAAAAAAGTTATTTTTAAAAATGTTGGACCGGCAATTTTATCGAATGCCTGTGTATTTTTGTTTTCTGTTGTTGACGGAATTTTTGTAGGAAACGGAGCCGGAAGTCAGGCACTTGGTGCAGTTAATCTTGCACTACCTTTTGTTTTACTTGCACAAGCGTTAAATGCAATGGCAAGTATCGGTGGTGTTACCATTACGGCAATCCGATTTGGGCGTGGTGACAAAGAAGGCGCACAAAATGCCTTTATGCACTCGCTTACCTTGAATTTGATCGTGGGTATCTTTATTACATTGTGTGGTTCTGTGTTTACAGGCACGGTATGTGGACTGTTAGGTGCTTCGGAAGGCTATTTGTCACTTGTGAAAGAATATGTATTCTGGTATGCGCTTTTTGCCATTCCGAATGCACTTTCATTAAATTTACAGTTTTTCTGCCGAAATGACGGCTCTCCCGGACTTGTAGCAGTTACCAATGTAATCAGCTCAGGACTTAACATATTCCTTGACTGGCTCTTTGTATTTCCCATGCAGATGGGTGTAATGGGTGCAGCAGTTGCAACCGGTATTTCACAGACTGTGGGACTTCTGATTATTTTAACACATTATGTATTGAAAAAAGGAGATCTTCGTATTAAGAAGTATAAGCCGCAGGGAAATCTCTTTCGGAAAATTGTTTTCCGGGGACTTCCGGAAGCAATAGCACAGTTCTCCACGCCTGTTACTACGCTTTGTATGAACCGCACACTGATGGCAACATTCGGAGATATAGGCATCAATGCTTTTGCCATTATATCTTATCTTTCATCATTTACCATGTCTGTGTTCTTTGGTGCATCGGAAGGTATGCAGCCCTTGTTTGGTCAGGCATACGGTGCAAAGGACGATGATGAGTTAAAGTATTATTACCGTGCAGGGCAGCTCATCAGTGTAATAGGAAGTGTGCTTTGTGTGGCGATTTATGTTATATTCCCGCATTATCTATGCAAGTTATTTGGTGCAGACGGAGAGACGCTTGAGTTTACGTCAATCCATATGTGGGAATATTGCTGGGGATTTATCGTCGGAAGTCTCAACACCATGACCTCCGCATATTTCTACTCCACCAAACGCTCCGGGCAGGCGATAGCCCTTAATATAGTTCGAAGCCTTATCATGAACTCGCTGATTATTACATTTTTGCCGAAGATTTTTGGAAATGCAATCGTATGGCATACGTTTGGTATTTATGAGGTTTTGGTTTTGATACTGGCAGTGGCTTTGAAAAAAAGCTCGGAACGAAACGGAATTGTATATAAATAAAAAATATTTTGTAAAAAATGTGATTTGGAGGTAACTTATGAAGCTGATTTTACGTTTTTTGAAGCCGCATTGGAGATTATGTCTTTTCATGATATTGTTCATCATTATAGATGTAATCGGTGCATTGATTATTCCCACCTTTGCGGCAGAGATGCTAAATCAAGGCGCCACAGAGGGAGCCGACTTCTCAGTGCTGGTAAACACTTGTGTCAGAATGCTTATAGCGGCTCTTATTTCGGGTGTGGCAACGATACTCGGTGCTTTTGTATGCTCCGACCTGACATCAAAGGTTGGTGCAGATATTAGAAGTGCCTTATATAAAAAGACATTATGTTTATCAGGCTCTGATTTCCGTTCTTTTGGAACAGCGTCTGTGACAACAAGGACTGTATCTGATATTACAAACATCCAGTTTGCGCTTTTAAGCAGTTTTCAGATGTTGTTCCCGGTTCCGGTGATTTTCATTGTTTCGCTGGTACTGGCGTTTCGAAAGGACCTTTTGATGGGGATGGTGCTGCTTGGAATTTTGCTGGTTATTGCGATTGTTGCGGGAATTATCATGCGAAGCACTGCGCCGATGTTTCGGAAACTGCAAAAGAAGCTTGACAGAATGAGCAAGGTTCTTTTGGAAAACATTACAGGTGTGCGTGTTATTCGTGCATTCAATAAAGAAATGAGTGAGGAGCAGCGGCTGAATCATGAATTTGGGGATTATGCCGGGACTGCGATTAAGGTCAACAAACGTTTTGCAATCCTTGACAGTATATCATTTTTTGCTATCAATGTGTTCGTTATTTTGGTTTATACGCTCAGCGGATTCCGCATCACTGCCGGGCATTTTCAGATTGGCGATATTACGGCGATTATCGAATATGCAATGCTTTCATTGTTCTTCCTGATGATGGCACAGATGGTTATCCTCACGCTGCCACGTGCGCTGGAATGTTGTAACCGTATCCAGGAAGTGCTGGATTTTTCACCTACCATTGCAGACAGGACAGACAAACGGGCAAAAGAGAAGAAAAATTGTCAGGATGTTTTGACTTTCAAGAATGTATCTTTCCGCTTTGCAGATGCGGATGAATATACTTTAAAAAATCTTGACTTTTCATGCCGACGAGGTGAAACAACAGCAATTATCGGCGGTACAGGAAGCGGAAAATCTACGGTTGCATCCCTTATGATGCGTTTTAACGAGGTGACGGACGGTGCGGTGCTTCTCAATGGCGTTGATATTCGGGAAATGCCACAGAGTCAGCTCCGTGAACACCTGTCCTTTGTACAGCAAAGGGCATGGCTGTTTTCCGGAACAATCGCAGATAATCTGCGTTATGGAAATCCGAATGCAAAGGATGAACAGCTTTGGCACGCTCTTGAAATTGCACAGGCAAAGAATTTTGTTGAGGCATTGCCGGATAAGCTGGAATCCTTTGTAGCACAGGGGGGTACAAACTTTTCGGGTGGACAAAAACAGCGTCTTTCCATCGCCCGTGCTTTAGTAAAGAAGCCGGAGCTTTATATCTTTGACGATAGTTTTTCCGCACTTGATTTCAAAACAGATGCAGCTTTACGTAAGGCTCTGATACCTGAGACGAAGGAAGCGGCTGTTGTGATTATCGCACAAAGAATCAGCACCATTCTCCATGCAGACAGAATCATTGTCCTGCACGAAGGTGAGCCGGTTGGAATCGGAAAGCATGATGAGCTGCTTACAAATTGTCCGATTTATAAAGAAATCTATGACTCGCAGACAAAGGAGGCAAGCGAAAATGAGTGATAAGAGAAGTATTAAGTTTGATAAGGAAGTCCCGGATAATGCAGGAAGGACAGCAATCCGTCTGTTTGGTTATCTGAAAAATCAGCGGAGACGTTTGATTATTGTAGCGGTTTGCATCATTTTTTATACGGTACTCAATGTTTGTACCCCATATTATAGCGCAGGTGTGATTGATCAACTGTTTGCAACCATTAGAAATTGTGTGAGCAGCGGAACAAGGTTTTCTATTGAATGGAATCCCCTTGGTATGAAGATGTTGTCGTTGTTTTTTATGTACATTTTTACAAGTGTATTTTATCATTTTCAGGCATATCTGATGGCGAGTGTAGCAGAAGGACTGATTTTGACCTTGCGAAAACAAATCAGTAATAAACTGAATAAATTACCGTTACGCTTTTTTGACGGAAATAAGCCCGGTGAAATTTTAAGCCGTGTTACAAGCGATTTGGATAAGGTGTCGGAAACCTTGCAGACCGGATTGTTGAAATTACTGACAGCTATTGGAACACTTGTGGGCGCTATGGCGTTTATGTTCTATTACAGTCCGTTACTTACGCTTGTGTTCCTTGTTTTTACTGTTGTGAGTCTTTTGGTCACAAAAACTGTTGCAAAAAAGAATCTGAAGTGTGCTGCTGACCGTCAGCGAGCGCTTGCTTATCTTACGGGTATTGCAGAGGAATATTATACGGGAAGAGATGTCATCAGGGCATATAACCATGAGCAGGAAAGTATGGATATCGTTGATGCGGCGGTTGATGAGCTTCGTGTGGCAACTCAAAAGACCGACTTCCTGACAAACTGTGTAAACCCGTTGATTCGTCTGCTTTCCCGATTATCCCAGGCAGTGATTATGCTGCTTGCATGTCATTGGATGCTGCAGGGCAGAATGTCGCTTGGCGTTGTACAGGCATTCTTCCAGTATATTAATATGGCAGCGGAACCGCTTACGGAAACCTCCTATATGCTGAATTCCCTGCAGTCAGCACTTGCTTCTGCGGAGCGGACTTTCCGTTTCCTGGATGCAACAGAGGAAGTACCGGATACTTCTGCGCCAACTTCACTGGAAAATGCAAAGGGCAAAATTTCGTTTGAAAATGTTAGTTTCGGTTATACGCCGGATAAGATTCTTATGAAAAATATCAGTTTTACAGCCGAGCCGGGGCAAAAGATTGCCGTTGTGGGTTCTACCGGTGCCGGTAAGACTACATTGATTAACCTGTTAATGCAGTTTTATGAGGTAAACAGCGGTCGCATTACGATTGACGGAATTTGTACCACTGATTTAACAAGAAAAGATTTGCGCCATAATTTCGGTATGGTTCTGCAGGACACATGGCTGTTTGGTGGAACCATTGCAGAAAATATTGCATATGGCAGACCAGAGGCGACAATGGAAGAAATAAAAGCGGCGGCGAAAGCCGCAAAGGTCGATTATTTTATCCGTACTATGCCGCAGGGTTACAATACGGTACTTGATAACGAAGCGGCAAACCTTTCGGTGGGTCAAAGGCAGCTTATTACCATTGCCCGTGTATTCCTTTGTAATCCGCCAGTCATTATTCTTGACGAAGCAACTTCCAGTGTAGATACCCGTACAGAAGCAGAAATCGGAAAGGCGATGAAAAAGCTGATGAGCGGCAGAACGAGCTTTGTAATTGCACACCGTCTGTCTACTATCCGGGATGCAGACAATATCCTGTTTATGGAAAATGGAAACATTATTGAGCAGGGAAATCATAAAGAACTGCTTGCTCAAAAAGGTGCTTATGCTGCACTGTACTACAGCCAGTTCGCATAAAAGATGGGTACACAGATTGAGGTGCAATAAGAGGATTTTTTGTTGCAACGACAGAGGATATGAAATATATGCAAAAGCACTTTGTTCCAACTTTCGATGCGGAGATTCTAGGAAGTCACTTGAATGTAGTGATGAATAAAAAAGGAAAGGAAGATGTTGTATGTGGAAAGATGAAAGTAATTTGAGAATGCAGCCCCAAAATGTAATCGGAGTGAAGTTTCCTTGTAAAATAAGATTGCTTTCCGATTCTGTAACAGTTTATGCAGGAGTGGGATTTGAATACGTCAAGGTAGGTTCTGTGACGGATAAGGATCTTCCTGAAATTTTGGAAGCAAGAGAGGATAAAGAATCAAGATTGTGGGGAAGGCTGAAATCCGGGGCGGGATGGATTCCACTTGATAAAGCAAAAATTATAATAAATGAACAATAAAACCTAAAGGAGGAAACACGGATGTTACAAGAAAATGTTTTAGTATCTTTTTTAAGAAAATTTGATGAACACCCATTTAATGTAGTGATAAATGGGAAAAAATATCAAATCGGTGAGGGAGAGCCTGTATTTACGGTAATTTTTCATAAGGAAATTCCTTTATCCGCTTTGACAACGAGTACATCTATCGCTTTGGGTGAGGCATACATGAATAGAGATTTGGAAATAGAGGGAAATTTATATTATGCACTGGATCATTTCTTAGGACAGATGGGAAAATTTTCTACGGATGAGTCTGCATTAAAGAAAATTATGCACAGTTCTACAGCCAAAAAGAATCAGCAGAAAGAAGTACAAAGTCACTATGATATTGGAAACGACTTCTATAAACTGTGGCTGGACAAAACCATGAGCTATTCCTGTGGTTATTTCCTGCACGAGGAAGATACTCTTTATCAGGCACAGATGAACAAGGTAGACTATATTCTTAAAAAGCTGTATCTGAAAGAAGGAATGACGTTGCTTGATATTGACTGTGGCTGGGGATTCCTTTTGATAGAGGCGGCAAAAAAATACGGAATACATGGTACAGGGATTACTTTAAGTAAAGAGCAGTATAAGGAGTTTCAGAGAAGGATTGAGGCAGAGCATCTGGAAGAACTGCTTACGGTAGAATTGATGGATTACCGTGATTTGCCTAAGTTAGAAAAAAATTTGACCGTATTGTAAGTGTTGGAATGGTGGAACATGTAGGACGTGATAACTACCAGCTTTTTATGGACTGTGCTAAAAAAGTAATGCAGCCGGGCGGAATGTTTCTGCTTCACTTTATCAGTGCATTGAAGGAACATGCAGGTGACGCATGGATAAAGAAATATATTTTCCCGGGCGGAATGATACCGAGTCTGCGAGAGATGATTTCCTTTGCGGCAGAGAATGATTTTCATACACTAGATGTGGAAAATCTGCGTCTTCATTATAATCGTACTTTGCTGTGTTGGGAAAAGAATTTTTAAGCGCATATTGATGAAGTACGCCAGATGTTTGATGAGAGGTTTATCCGTATGTGGCGTTTGTACCTGTCAGCATGTGCGGCAACCTTTCATAACGGCATTATTGACCTGCATCAGATATTGTTTACAAATGGGGTCAATAATGATTTGCCGATTGTGCGATGGTATTGAGCTGGTTGATGTTTTTTAGGAATAAGGAATGAAGAAGTATTGATAAGAAAATAAAAATAGTTTTGCGACTTATAATCGCAAAACTATTGATTTTTTAACAGAGATGCGGTATACTATATTCCGTAGAGGTGGTAGAATGATTTATAGACCGTTATATGTAGATAAAATTATGGCGTATGTAGACACACCCTTTGTCAAAATTCTTACAGGTGTGCGCCGCTGCGGAAAATCAACTATTTTGAAAATGATTATGGAAAAGTTACACACGGAGAGGAATATTCCATCGGACTATATTGTGAATTATCACTTTGACTCAATGGAATATGAGGATATGACTGCCAAGCAGATGTTTACGGAACTCAAAGGCAGGCTTAGTGAAAACGGAAAAACTTATTTTTTCCTTGATGAAGTGCAGGAAATCAAAGGTTGGGAAAAAGTCATCAACTCTCTTACTTCTGACTATGATGTAGATATTTATGTGACAGGCTCTAACTCCCGTATGATGTCTTCAGAGATTTCAACTTATTTAACGGGGCGCTATGTGACATTTCGAATTTATACCTTATCTTTCAAAGAATATCTTGATTTTAAATCAAAGCATACCGCTTTAGGGGATCCGAAAACAGAGCTTGCCGAATATATCAGGCTTGGCGGTTTTCCGGCAACACATCTACAAGGTTACACACAGGACGAGGTATATACCATTGTCAGAGATATTTATAATTCCACTATTTTTTCAGATATTGTAAAAAGAAATCAGGTTCGAAAAATTGATCAGTTGGAGCGAGTAGTGAAATACACATTTCAAAATGTCGGTAATACATTTTCAGCAAAATCAATCTCCGACTATCTGAAATCAGAACATCGAAAATTAGACAATGAAACTGTGTATAGCTATCTTGAAAAGCTGGAAAAAGCCTATCTTCTTCACCGTTGTTCACGATATGATTTACGGGGTAAGGAGCTTTTGAAAACTCAGGAGAAATTTTATCTTGCAGATGTATCGCTTAAATACAGCGTTTTGGGATATACAGAGGACAGTGTTGCTGCAAGCCTTGAAAATGTGGTGTATCTTGAACTGTGTCGCAGGGGCTATACTGTCCACATCGGAAAAGTAGATGACGGAGAGATTGACTTCGTAGCCATCAAGCAAAATGACAGGATTTATGTTCAGGTAACGCAGGAAATCCGTATAGAAAAGACCGAAAAGAGAGAGTACAAGCGTCTGCTTCAGATTAAGGATAACTATCCGAAGTATGTGCTTCGCACAGATGCTTTCGCGGATGGCAATTATCAGGGAATCAAGACAATGCACATCGCAGACTTCCTGCTCAGTAATGAGTTTTGAGTTTACTGATGGTAAAGAAGGTGACGGCACCAGTATTCGGGGCGGTCTGGACTGCACTTGCTGTTTCTGTTTCCAGAGGTGCAGTCATCAGTGGAAGCTTAATCTGTATTTTCCTGGTGAGATATATTATCAAAAAACCATTGCTGAATGTCCCCAATATACGATATAATAAATTTATATAAGAGACGGATAAAAGACGGCTATAAGAAGAAGGGCAGGTGTCAGTATGGGGAAAAAGAATCAGATTTTAGTAGTAGATGACAGTAAGTTCAACCGCACCTCTTTTGCCAATATCCTGAAGAATGATTATGAGATACTGGAAGCTGAGAACGGGAAGGATGCTCTTTGGGTGCTTGGGAAAAATAAAGATACCATAGCACTGGTCATTCTGGATTTGGTAATGCCTGTCATGGATGGGTTTGGATTCCTGGAAGTTGTGGGAAAGATGGAGGAATACCGCTACATTCCTATTATTGTATCTACCACAGATGACAACGAGGAAAACGAAAAGCGTTGTCTGGAACTGGGAGCATGGGATTTTTTGTCCAAGACATTCCATCCGGATATTATTAATTTCCGTGTGAAAAATGCCATTGATAAGAGCAAAGTACGTGAACTGGAATATGATGCTCTGACAGATGTCTACACACAGCAGAAGTTTTCCCAGGCGACCAGAGAGATGCTGGATAATGGAAAAGGAAAAAAGTTTGCCTACATTCATTTTGATGTGGAACGGTTTAAGATCATCAATTCCTTCTATGGCTCGAAAGAGGGAGACAGACTGATTTCGAAAGTGGGACAGGTAGTCCGGGAGACCATGGAGTGTTACGAAAAAGAATGTACCTATGGAAGAATCACGGGTGATATTTTTGGAATCTGCCTCGAATTTGAGGACGTGAAGGAATTATCCGACCTTGTGGAAAAGATGCAGAACCAGATAAAACGCTTTTTTGTTCTTTATTATCTGGAAACAACGGCGGGAATCTACGTCATAGAAGACAATAGTATGGAACTGTCAGCCATATATGAGAATGCTAATCTTGTGGCACAGAAATGCAAGGGACAATATCTGTTTCATGAAGCATTTTATACAAAGGAAATGGGAGAAAAGGTCCTGCGGGAACAGGCAATTATGGATACCATGGATGCAGCATTGCAGGATGAGCAGTTTATTGTATATTTTCAGCCCAAGTATGAACTGAAAAAGTACAGTCCCAGTGGTGCAGAGGCATTGGTGCGCTGGCAGAAGAAGGATGGAACCATAGTGCCTCCCAGTGAGTTTATTCCTCTTTTTGAGCGGAATGGATTTATTATTAAACTGGATTGCTATGTATGGGAAAAGGTCTGCCAGTTTATCCGCAAGGAGCTGGATGCAGGCAGAACGCCGGAGCCAATATCAGTAAACGTATCCCGGGTTCACTTGTATAATCCCAAATTTTTAGAGACGCTGGTTGACCTGGTGGAAAAGTACAAAATATCGCCGAAATATCTGAATCTGGAATTAACGGAGAGTGCGTTTTTTGATAATGTGCGGTTGATGCAGAATGCGGTAAAATATCTGCACAAAGCCGGGTTCACCGTTTTCATGGATGATTTCGGAAGTGGATATTCTTCTCTGAATATTCTCAAAGATATTGATTTGGATGTAATTAAGATAGACATGAAGTTTTTATCCAAAGGCGGAGAAGAGAAGGGAATGAAGATTCTCGAAGCGGTCATTACCATGGCGAAGTCTCTGCATATGCCGGTAATTGCAGAAGGTGTAGAAGAAAAACAGCAGGTGCAGATGCTGAAGCGTCTGGGCTGCCATTATATTCAGGGATATTATTTTGCAAGACCCATGCCTCAGGAAAAATATTGTGAGTTAATAATAAAAAAGGATGAATAAGTGAATAAACGGCGCAATAAAGCGTAGCCTATGGAAGGAAAGAGAGAATTCGAGGAATCGGGTTCTTTCTTTTTTTGACTATTGACAAATACCCCGGCAGGGTATAATATGATAATACCCCTATGGGGTATTTAACGAAAGAGAGAAGTAGTATGGATGGAGTATTTGATGAAAGAGAGGGAAACAGTATGGATGGAGTATTTGATGGAAGAGAGGGAAACAATATGGATGATACGAATACATGCTGCGGCAAAATGACAGAACGTTCGGAAGAAGAACGGCGGAAGCTGATAAACCGGCTGAGCCGGATCGAAGGTCAGATTCGGGGAATCCGGGGAATGGTAGAACGGGATGCTTATTGTGCGGATATTTTAGTGCAATGTTCTGCGGTGACGGCAGCGGTCAACGCCTTCAATAAGGATTTGCTTGCAAATCACATTCGTACCTGTGTGGCAAGGGACATCCGCGAGGGAAAGGATGAGGTCATTGACGAACTTGTTGTTACCCTGCAGAAACTGATGAAATAGAACTGGATGAAACGGAAACAGACGAAATGGAAACAGATGAAACGGAAACAGATGAAACAGGAGGTAGAAGTGTGGAACAATATTCAGTAACCGGAATGAGCTGTGCAGCATGCAGCGCCCGGGTGGAAAAGGCTGTTTCAAAGGTGCCGGGAGTCAGCTCCTGCTCGGTAAGCCTGCTGACGAATTCCATGGGCGTTGAGGGAACCGCCTCTGCCCAGGAAATTATTGCGGCAGTGCAGAACGCAGGATATGGTGCCGCTTTGAAGGGAGCCGGAGAAAAAAGTGCAAAGGAAGAGATGCAGGAGGATGCGTTAAAGGACAGGGAAACACCGGTTTTAAAACGTCGGCTGATTGCATCAATCGGATTTCTGGCAGTCCTGATGTATGTCTCGATGGGGCATATGATGTGGGGGTGGCCGCTGCCATCATTTTTTGAGAATAATCATGTGGCAATGGGGCTTTTGCAGATGCTTTTGACCATTGCGGTTATGGTCATCAATCAGAAATTTTTTATTAGCGGCTTCAAAAGTCTTCTGCACAGAGCGCCCAACATGGATACCCTGGTCGCATTGGGAGCAACGGCGGCATTCGGGTACAGTACCTTTGCATTGTTTGCCATGACGGATGCACAGGTCAAGGGAAATACAGAGGCAGTCATGTCTTATATGCACGAGTTTTACTTTGAGTCGGCAGCCATGATTCTTGCGTTGATTACCGTGGGAAAAATGTTAGAGGCCCGTTCCAAAGGAAAAACAACGGATGCGTTAAAAGGTCTGATGAAGTTAGCGCCCAAAACTGCAGTAATCCTTCAAAATGGCGTGGAGACAGAGGTTTCTATTGAACAGGTCAAAAAGGGAGACATTTTTGTAGTACGCCCCGGAGAAAACATTCCAGTAGACGGCGTAGTAGTAGAGGGAAGCAGCGCAGTCAATGAATCGGCGCTGACGGGAGAAAGTATTCCTGTGGACAAGTCAAAAGGAGATATGGTTTCTGCCGCTACATTGAACCAGTCAGGATTTATCCGGTGCGAGGCAACGAGAGTTGGAGAAGATACTACCTTGTCCCAGATCATACAGATGGTAAGTGATGCAGCAGCCACCAAGGCGCCCATTGCAAAGGTTGCAGATAAGGTTTCCGGAATCTTCGTTCCGGCGGTAATCGCAATTTCTGTTGTGACGATTCTGGGATGGCTGATAGCAGGACAGACCGTAGGATTTGCTTTGGCAAGAGGTATTTCTGTTCTGGTCATCAGTTGTCCCTGCGCCCTGGGACTTGCGACTCCCGTTGCAATTATGGTAGGAAACGGCATGGGCGCAAAGAATGGCATTTTGTTCAAAACAGCCGTATCTCTGGAGGAAGCAGGCAAGATGCAGATTGTTGCACTGGATAAGACCGGAACCATCACATCAGGAGAACCGAAGGTTACGGATATTTTACCGGTGAAGGGAGTCACGGAAGAAGAGCTGCTTCGTCTGGCATATGCCTTAGAGAAAAAAAGCGAGCATCCTCTGGCACGGGCAATTTTACAAAGGGCAGAAGAACAAAAGCTTTCAGCAGAAGAGGTTTCGGAATTTACGGCATTGCCGGGGAATGGGCTGACAGCCCAATGGCAGGGAAGTACCCTGGCAGGTGGAAATTATAAGTTTATCAGCAGTCGGACAACTGTTTCCCCGGAAATGAAGGCACAGTCCGAGGCACTGGCGGAGGAAGGAAAGACCCCCCTGTTCTTCTCAAAAGGCAATGTTCTTGCCGGTATTATAGCAGTAGCAGACGTTATCAAGGAGGACAGCCCACGGGCAGTAAAGGAATTGCAGAACATGGGAATTCATGTGGTAATGCTTACGGGAGATAACGAGCGCACTGCAAAAGCAATCGGCAGACAGGCAGGTGTGGATGAAGTCATTGCAGGAGTGCTGCCGGATGGCAAGGAAAGTGTGATTCGGGAACTGAAACAAAAGGGAAAGGTTGCCATGGTAGGGGATGGTATCAATGATGCTCCGGCGCTTACCAGAGCAGACATTGGAATTGCTATCGGCGCCGGAACGGATGTTGCCATTGATGCAGCAGATGTAGTTCTGATGAAAAGCCGTCTTTCCGATGTGCCTGCGGCGATTCGGCTAAGCCGGGCGACACTGCGCAATATCCATGAAAATCTTTTCTGGGCATTTATTTATAATATCATAGGAATTCCTCTGGCAGCAGGGGTATTCATCGGGGTTCTGGGATGGCAGCTAAACCCCATGTTTGGCGCGGCAGCGATGAGTCTGTCCAGCTTCTGTGTGGTTACCAATGCACTGCGTTTGAATTTTTTCAAGATGCATGATGCCACAAAGGACAGAAGCATAAACAGAAGTCATAAGAATAAAAATAAGAAAAAAAGTGAGGAAAAGGAGAACAAGACAATGGAAAAAACAATGAAAATCGAAGGTATGATGTGTGGGCACTGTGAGGCAACGGTGAAAAAGGCGTTAGAAGCATTGCCGGAAGTAGAGCAGGCTGTAGTGAGCCATGAAAGTGGTACAGCGGTAGTGACTCTGAAGTCTGACATTGCAGAGGATGTTTTGAAAAAAACAGTGGAGGACAAGGACTATAAGGTGCTTTCTATTCAGTAATCAGAGGTGATGAAGGAGGAGCCGGATTTCCGGCTCCTCTTGTGTGTTCAGGAAATATTCCCTTATTTCCAACGCAAAAGCTCCCAACGGGAAGATGCCCCGGTCTTGTGAAAAATATTCTGCATATGTTTTTGGATAGTATTTTCCTGAATATCTAAAAGTGAAGCAATTTCTTCTGTGCTGCGATATTCAAATATCAATCCCAGAATCTCTGTTTCCCGCGCTGTTAGTCCATATTTTTCCTTAAGGGACTGCAGATGTTCCTTCTTATCCTGTTTTGAGGTGTCGGAAAGTCCGGTATTAATGCGGTTGAGGGTGCTGTTCAAATGAATACAAAGAGAACGAAGATAGAACATGTCGTCTTCGGTGAAGGCACCATCAATCTTTGTGCGAAACAGGGTCAGAATGCCCAGAAAGTGTTGGTTATATACAATGCTGTACTGCAGGCTGTCAAAGATACGGTATTTCCGATAGCAGTGAAGATAAAGAGAAGAGTTGAGCCGGCTCTCATCCGGCAGAAGGTCGCTTTCTTTGATAAGGGTCGGTTCCTTGCTGTGTACCAGCCACAGAAGGTCATCCTTATCGGCGTGACGCATGTATTCCTCTTCTGCTTCCGTAAACGAATCCGGAATGCAAAGCGGTGAGGTCAGCCGGAGTTCTTCTGTGTTGTCGGATTCATCTGCAAGCAGTATACTGCCATAGCTGAAGGGAATCAGCATTCTTAAAGGTGCCAGGAAGCTTTTCTTTAAATCTTCAAAGCTGTTGCAGGTATATAGTCCATATACAATATCGTTGTAAATCAAAAAGGTATTTTTGTCCATAAGCATATCTCCTAAAAGTGCTAAAGAAACAATAGTTTTCAAATATATTCCACTTTTCCAGATAATTATAATCGAATTAAGAAGAAAAGGATATAAAGATTATAGCATAGTGACTACTTGAAAACAAGTAGTCGTAATGGAAAACAAGTATATTTTACCAATAATTAACTATTGAGAAGTGGAAGAAAATAAAATATACTATTAAACAAGAAGCGAGGAGATACAACGGCGTATCCATTGTAGGAAGTTACAATGGGTACGCCGTTTTTCTTTTGATCTAATAGCGCATCTACGCTATGCCAACGAATGATAGGAGGATTCATTATGAAAAGGAGAGAATTAACAAAGAAATTCATAGCAGTAGCTCTGACGGCAGCTATGGCACTAGGTTTCACTGCATGTGGAGGAAATTCTTCCACTGGGAATCAAAAAGACACATCCGGTACATCGGGAACCACGAAAGAGGAAGTTCATATTGCCTATAATGCTGAGCCGGAATCTTTTGACCCGGTAAAAGGAACTGCAGTGGCGACTCGCTCTATTACAAGGAATGTATTTGAAGGGTTGCTGGAGTTGGATGGAGAGTATGAGGTACAGTGTCAGTTATGCAGCAGCTATGAGGTCAGCGAGGATGGAAAAATATGGACCTTTAAGCTGAGAGAGGGAGTACCGTTTCACAACGGTGATACTATGACAGCGGATGATGTAGTGGCATCATTGAATTACTGGGCAGATTTTAACAGTACCAGCGAGTATTTTGCAGACGGAACACGGTTTGAAAAAATAGATGATAAAACAGTATCAGTAACATTTTCGGAGCCCAAATTCCTGTTTAAGTATTTCCTGGCAGGACAGACCGGATTTGCAGCAATCATGCCGGAGGAATGTATTCCTGCTGATGGTGAGACAAGTATTTCTGAATATATAGGAACCGGTCCTTATAAGTGGGTAGAATACAAGCCAACCCAGTATGTAGAACTGGAATTGTTTGAGGATTATGTAGGACCGGATTTTGAGTGCAATGGTGGTGATGCAGGTAACCGGATCTGTACCATACCAAAGGTGTATTATGATTTTGTGACGGATGCGACCACAAGGCTTTCTGGTACCACAACAGGACAATATGATATTGCTACTAATATTTCTTATGATAATATCGCACAGGTAGAAGCAGACAAAACGCTCCAGATTTATCAGGACTGGCAGTTTTCCGTATTTATCTTTATGAATCAGAAGCTTGGTGTATTTCAGGATGAAAACTTAAGAAAGGCAGTACGTCTTGCTGTTGACGTAGATGAACTGACAGCCAGTGGTTTCCCGGACAAGAATTACTGCAAAATAACAGGTTCTTTTGATAGTGATATTTTTCCAACATGGTATGTAAAAGACGCTGAGGCATATGTAAATCAGAAGAATACGGAGGAAGCAAAGAAATTAGTAGAGGCATCTTCTTATGATGGAAGTGAATTAAAGCTGATTACAACGGATGCGTATCCGGAATTAAAGGCAATGACCATGGTATTGCAGCAGCAGTTAAAAGAAATAGGTATTAATTGCAAGGTAGAAAGCTATGACTGGGCAACTACAGTCAGCATGTTGTGGAATTTTGATCCGGAGGGCAATAGTAATTATGATATTTATATTATGTCCTATCCATATGTATCATCACCGGTATCTTCTGCCATTTTGACAAATCAGTATTCTATTGCATATGCAGACCTGTCAAATATTGCAGAACCACTGGAAAAGATGCAGAGCACAGCGGATGAAAATGAGATGTTAGGCTACTGGAAAGAAGTACAGACAACTCTGTATGAAAAAGAAATGTTAATTAAGCTTCTGGATGAAGCATGTGCCACTATTTCAACCGATAAGGTACAGAATCTGGACAACTTTGGCGGACCTGTTCTGTGGGGTGTGACAGTAACTGAATAAACAGAATCAGATGGGAACAAAGATGTTTCAAAGAAGTCTTTCGGGGAGCTTTGAGACATCTTTTTCTCTAAGAGGTTTACAGGAGATATTTTTCGGAAAGAAGGGAAAAGATGAAGAAGTATTTTTTTAAAAGACTTTTTTATACCATAGTGACACTGTTGATTGTTTCTGTTATCTTGTTTGTCTTAACGCATTGTACAGGAGCGGATCCGGCAAAACTGGTACTTGGCATTCAGGCGACGCCGGAGGCTGTGGAGGATTTAAGAGAAAAAATGGGATTAAACGATTCTCTGATTGTACAGTATTTCAGGTGGTTAGGAGACATCTTGCATGGCGATTTGGGAACCTCCTATATGAAGAACAAAACAGTAACAGAATTGTTGGGTGAATCTTTCATGCCGACCTTCAACATTGCAATATATGCAGAAATTATATCTATGTGTATTGGAATTCCGCTTGGTGTACTGGCAGCAAAGTATAAAGGAAAGTCTGCCAGCGTAGCAATTTCATCGGTAGCACTGCTTGGAATGTCGATTCCGGGATTCTTATTAGCGCTTTTCATGATGATGGCATTTTGTGTGAAGCTGCAGTGGTTTCCGGTAGCCGGCTACACCCCGGCAATGGAGGGATTTTTGGAGCATATTCGTTCTATGACGCTGCCGGCGATTGCGCTTGGTTTTCCCCAGGCAGCATTGATTACAAGAACGACAAACAATGCCATGCTGGAAGTAATGAATACAGAATATATCAAAACGGCTAAGGCAAAAGGGGCGTCAGAGGGAGCGATTTTGTTTAAGCATGCGCTCCGTAATGCACTGATTCCGATTATTACAGTATGCCTGCAAAGCTTTGCGGTATTCTTTGGCGGGGCTGTTATTATTGAACAGATATTTAATATTCCGGGAATCGGAACACTGGTATTTTCCTCCATAAGCAGCCGGGATTATTATGTCATTCAGGGAGCGGTTCTGGTGATTGCTCTGATATATGTGGTTGCCAATATTTTGATGGACATTTTATATGGAATTGTGGATCCCAGAATTCGGATTACAGGAAAATCAAAGTAAAGGAGGCAGATTATGAAGAAGAGCAGGAAACATAGCGACAGATATTTTATGGTAAAAAGTCTGATGAAAAATAAATTATTGCTGATATTTGCGGGGATTACTCTTATCATTGCCATTGCAGGTATTCTTGCGCCGGTCATTGCACCCTGCGATCCATATTTGGAAGAACCGGTCAACCGGCTTATGGCGCCATGTAAAGAGCATTTGTTTGGAACAGATATTTATGGGAGGGATGTTTTTTCCAGAGTATTATATGGAGTGCGTTTATCGCTGCTGGTCGGAGTAATGACAGCATTGATTTCCACGGCAGTAGGGATTATTTTAGGACTTCTTGCAGGATATTTTCGTATTATGGATGCCGTTATTATGAGAATATGTGAAGCGTTGTCTACCATACCGGTATATCTGATGGCAATTACGCTGATTACCTTATGGGGCGTCAGTACAAAGAATGTAATTATCAGTATGGCAATCGTTTATGCGCCGTTAGTAATTACTGTTACAAGAGGGGTAGCAATGTCTATTCGTGAACAGACCTATATTGAAGCAATTCGTGCAGCCGGAGCTTCCTGGTCAAGAATTGTTTTTGGACACATGCTGCCCAATGTTATTTCGCCCGTTATCGTACAGATGACATATATCTTTGCATCTGCAATGCTAGTGGAGGCTGCGCTCAGCTTTCTGGGAGCAGGAATTCCCCTTCCGGAACCGAGCCTTGGAAACATTTTAAATGAAGCAAGAAATGTTATATTCAGTTCCTGGTGGCTGGTGGTATTTCCGGGATTATGTCTTATTTTTATTATGCTTGGAATTAACGTTTTAGGCGATGCCATCAGAGATGTATTAGACCCGTTATCAAATTAGCAAGGAGGAATGGTATGGAAAACTTATTAAAGGTAAAAGAGTTAAAGACATCCTTTCAGACACTGCGCGGTGAGGTAACGGCGGTGGATGGTGTTTCCTTTGAGGTAAAAAAAGGAGAGATTCTGGGGATTGTCGGGGAGAGCGGCTGCGGAAAGAGCGTAACCTCTCAGTCCATTATGCGGCTGTATAATGAAAAAGAACTGGTGAAATATGAAGGCGAAGTTTTGCTGGAAGGAAATAATCTTCTAAAATTAAGCGAAAAAGAGATGCGTTCGGTCAGAGGAAATGATATTGCAATGATTTTTCAGGATGCGTTAAGTTCTTTGAATCCGGTCTTTACCATAGGAAATCAGATTGTGGAAGCAATTCGCCTTCATGAAAAAATATCAAAGAAGGAAGCAAAAAAACGTGCTGTTGAATTGCTACGTCTGACTGGCATTCCTATTCCGGAAAAACGAGTAGACGCTTATCCACACGAGCTGTCCGGCGGTATGCGCCAAAGGGCAATGATAGCGCTGGCGTTGTCCTGTCAGCCGAAGCTTTTGATAGCAGATGAACCCACAACGGCGTTAGACGTCACAATTCAGGCACAGATTATGGATTTGATTGTAGAGCTGAATCAAAAAATGGGTATGGGCATTATGCTTATTACCCATGATTTGGGAGTAGTTGCCCATACTTGCCAGCGTGTGATTGTTATGTATCTGGGACAGATTGTGGAAGAGGGCATGGTAGATGAAATTTTTAAAAATCCATCACATCCATATACGAAAGGATTGATTAAGTCAGTTCCCACCACGAATACGGATGTGTCCAGAAAGCTGTATACCATCAAAGGTGTTGTGCCGCTTCTGAGTGAAGCTGGAGAAGGCTGTCGCTTTTGTAATCGTTGTGAAATGGCAACCGAAAAGTGCAGGACATCGAAACCACATCTGTATTCCATGAAAAATGAAGGGCACAGAGTCAGATGCTTTCTGTATGAGAAGGGAGGAGATTGTCATGAAGCAAAATAAAAAGACGGAGGATAACGTCATATTTGAAGTAAAGAATCTCAGCAAAGTATTTGGCGTAAAGAAAGCGGACAGGAAAAAGGGCTCTGGTGGAATCCGTGCGGTCAATGATGTCAGTTTTGCCATCAGGGAAAAAGAGACATTTGCGTTAGTTGGTGAGAGCGGGTGCGGGAAAAGCACTACCGGGCGAATGGCATTGCGGCTGATAGAGCCTACTGAGGGAGATATTTTTTATCATGAGAAAAGTATCATGCAGCTGAAGTCTGGAGAAATGCGTGCTTTGCGTAAAAATATGCAAATGGTTTTTCAGGATCCGTATTCGTCGTTGAATCCCAGGAAAAGCATTCTCAGTATTGTTGCAGAACCCCTGTTAATTCATAACATGGTAGAAAATAAGAAGCAGGCAGAGGAGCAGGCGAAGGAATTGCTGTGCAGGGTTGGAATACGGGAGGACCAGTTTGACCGATATCCGCATGAATTTTCCGGAGGGCAGAAGCAGAGAATCAGTATGGCGCGGGCTATTATTACAAAGCCTGAGATTATTATCTGTGATGAACCCGTATCTGCATTGGATGTGTCTATTCAGGCACAGGTATTGAATTTACTGAGAGAACTGCAGGAAGAATATAGGGTATCTTATTTATTCATATCTCATGATATGAGCGTAGTCAAATATATTTCTGACCGGGTTGCGGTCATGTATCTGGGAACGATTGTGGAAGAAGCTGCTACAGAAGACTTATTTGCCAATCCGCTGCACCCGTATACACAGGCATTGTTGTCAGCAGTGCCTGAGGCGGACCCGGATATTAAGAAGGAACGGATTGTTTTATATGGTGAAATCCCATCTCCAATGAACTTTCCATCCGGGTGTCCGTTTCATACAAGATGTGCTTATGCAACGGAGCATTGCAATGATTTCCGACCTGCCCGGGTGGAGGTAAAAGAAGGACATTTTCTGGCATGCCACCATTGGGAGAGGATACGGCAGTCACAACGGAAAGAACAGGAGGAAAGCCATGGATAATTATGTGATTACAGTAGCAAGAGGATTTGGAAGCGGTGGAAAAGAAATTGCATCCAAAATTGCAAAAAAGCTGGGAATAGCCTGCTATGAAAATCGAATTTTAACGCTGGCTTCTCAGTATACCGGATATGATGAAGAAGAATTTAAGAGGGTAGATGAAAAGCTGGATGGAAATTATTTTGGGAAATTATTAGCAGATTTACCAAGAACCCTAAAACCACAGGCAAAAAAGAGAGGTTTCCATTCGGATGACCGCCTATTTGGATATCAGGCGGAAATCATTCGTAAACTAGCTGATACGGAATCCTGTGTCATTGTGGGAAAATGTGCAGATTATATCCTGCGGGATTATGATAATGTCATCAGTATTTATGTGGAAGCCCCCAGAGATTTCTGCTTTCCGAGAATTATGGAGAAGATGAATGTGAGTGAACAGGAAGCACATACTCTCATTGAAAAGACAGATAAGTATCGGGCTGATTATTATAAATATTATACTCATGGAAATTACTGGACAAATCCGGTAAATTATGATATGACCCTGAACAGTCAAAGGGTCGGTATTGATACGTGCGTGGAACTGGTAATTGATTATGTACAGAAAAAATTTGGAAAATAAAAAGGGAAAGGAGCCGGACAAGATGGTATGTGATACGTTATTTTATAATGGAACAATTTACACGATGGATGAAGAGGTAGAGCAGGCGCAATGGGTTGCTGTCACAGATGGCAGGATTGCAGCGCTGGGGATGGGAGAAGCGTCTTTTATAGAACCGAAGAAAGCTGTTGACCTGGAAGGAAAAGTAATGCTGCCGGGATTTATTGACAGTCACATGCATGGAACTGCAACAGGGGAATCTTTATGTGCTGTAGATGTATATGAAGCGAACTGCATACAGGATGTATTGGATATTATGAAAGAGGCGTGCAAAAGTCAGGGGGATGACTGGATTTATGCCAGCCGGTTAAATATTGATGGTTTAAAGGAAGGCAGGGCGCCCTACTGCTGGGAATTGGATGAGGTAACCGGTGAACATCCGGTAGTTTTGAAAAATGTAACTCTTCACGGATGTGTAATGAATACAAAAGGAATGGAATTGGTGCAGGTGCCGGAGGGGCGTTCCGGTATTGTTTGTATGGAGGATGGAAGGAGAACCGGGGAATTAACGTCAGATGACAGTGCCATGTATGCTATGAATAAGGCATCTGAAATGTTATCGGATGCGGCATTGGAGAAATATATTCATGCGGCAGTTGACCATTGTGCTTCGGTAGGATGCACTACCATCAGTGCGTTAGATGGAGACGCAACGGCTGCGTCAGACAGGGATATTTACATGTGGCTTAATGGGCATGACAGTTTTCCGATTCATGTGGAAACTTTTTTTCAGATGGAAAATCCACATCTTGCCAAGGCATTAGGACTTCCAAGAATTGGAGGGTGCCTGTGTCTTGACGGTGCAGGCTTTGAAGGAACCATGGCAATGCGGGAGCCTTATAACGATGGAATGTTTCCAAATGGAATCCTTTATTGGGATGATGAAAGACTATATAAGTTCTTAAAATCTTCAAATAAAATGGGTCTGCAGACAGGAGTACATGCATTGGGGGATCGGGCGATTGACCAATACCTGCGGGTATATGAGAGGGTTTACGAGGAACTGGGATTAGAAGGAAATCCATATCATAACCGGATAGAGCATTTCAGCATGCTGTGGCCGGAGCATATTGAGAAAGCAACCCGGATGGGACTGATTTTATCCATGCAGCCTATGTTTTCCTATTTATGGGACAATCCCGAAGGAGGAGAATTGGGAAAATCTTATGAGAAAATGTTAGGGCGCAAGTTGGCAGACCAAAGCGAGGTATTTCCGGAGATTATTGCCCATGGCGGCATTATTGCCGGAGGCTCTGATAGTCCGGTAACCTTAGTGAATCCCTTAGGCGGTATTCATGCCTGTTGTAACGCACCACAGGAATTCCGCCGCACCAGTGTTTACGAAGCCCTGCAGATATTCACCATTAATGGAGCGATTGCCAACTGGCAGGAAGATAGTAAGGGTTCTATTACGGTTGGTAAGCTGGCAGATTTTGTGGTTATTGACAGGGATCCCTATAAGGAGCAGGCATTTATTAAGGATTTCCAAATTGAAAAGACTATTGTAGAGGGCAGGGTCATTTATACAAAGGAACATGGCGTTGTTCCTTGGAAAATGGATTAAAAGAATATACCAGAAAATAAGTATATAATACATAAATGTGGTATAAAGTTCTAAATAATAATAATTGAAAACAGGTAGAAAACAAAATATAATAAAATCAACAAAGAAATAACAGCAAACAAATGCAAAGGCGCATGGAACTGAAATCACACAGGGAAGATGCGCCTTTTGATTTTGGGAATAGAGGTTTGCAGAGCGTCTGGATTGGCATAATTGCTGTAGATTGGATATTAGAGATAGGAAGGATGATATTATGGCAGAAAAAGAACAGGTAATTAAAGATTTAGACAGGGTAATTTCCCTGATTAAGACGGACAGCAGTGAGATATCGGAAGAAGAGAAAAAACAGATGGTAGCCGACACGTTAGAGCACTTTGACCATTATGTAAGCCCCGGCTGGCTGAAATACAGAAAATCCGTATCCTCAGATTCGGAAAAAAGTGCGGTGCTGGAATGGCAGGATGAAGGAGCATATTGTTATGGCTTAAATGGCGAAAAGTTCATTGACTGTCTGGGGGGATTTGGTATTTATACCTGCGGACATAGAAATGAAGAGATACTGGATGTGGTGAAAGCCCAGTTAGACCATCAGGCACTTCATTCACAGGAATTATTGGACCCCCTTCGCGGATATCTGGCAAAAGCGGTGGCAGATATTACACCGGGAGACCTGCAGTATTGCTTCTTTACCAACGGCGGTGCGGAAGCGGTGGAAATGGCTCTGAAGCTGGCACGTATTTCTACAGGCGGAAGATGGTATATCTCCACAGTGGGAGCATTTCACGGAAAATCCATGGGAGCAGTTTCCATGGGAGGAAAGGGAACCTACCGTGTTCCTTATGCACCAATGGTGCAGCAGGTGCAGCATGTAGAGTATGGTGTGGCAGAAGATATTCGTAAGGCAGTCCGCAACCTGCAGACCGTTGGGGAAAAGGTGGCAGCCGTTATTCTGGAGCCGATTCAGGGAGAAGCCGGAGTTATCATTCCACCGGAAGGATATTTAAAAGAGGTTCGTGAAATTTGTGATGAATATGGCGTAGCGTTGATTTTTGATGAGATTCAGACTGGTATGGGACGTACCGGCACCATGTGGAGATGTGAGGCAGAGGGCGTAACGCCGGATATCATGACCTTTGGAAAGGCATTTGGCGGCGGCATCATGCCGATTACCGGAATTATCTGTAAGCCGAAGATGTGGACACAGGAGCTGATTGATAATCCATGGCTGCTTGGTTCTCCTACCTTTGGAGGAAATCCGGTGTGCTGTTCCGCAGCCATTGCGACCATTAAATATATGTTAGAGAATGATATTCCGGGCGTATGTAAAAAGAAGGGCGAATTCCTGAAAGCCGGATTAGAGCGGTTAGCGGAAAAATATCCTGAAATTATTCAGGAGGTTCGGGGAACAGGCTTAATGCTGGCAGTAGAATTTAATACCTGTGAGCTCGGCTATGAAACAGCAAAGGGGCTGTTTGCAAGGAGAGTTATGACAGCAGGAACATTAGTAAATGCCAAGACAATTCGGTTTGAGCCGACAGCAGTCATTTCCGAGCAGGATATGAAGGATGTAATTTCCAGAATGGATGAAGCACTGGCTGATACAAAGAAAACAATGAATCTGTAAGATAGCGAAAAATAATGTGCGCAAAGGGGCGTACTTCCAAAGGTGGAAGTATGCTCTTTTATTTTTTGGGTTTGCAATTTTGTGATGTGATAGAAAAAGGGGGATAGCAGGATGGAAAATGTTTTTATTGTAAAAAGCAGTGCCGTGTTTGATGGAATACAGGAAAAGCCTTATGAAGCGGCAATTCTTGTTCGGAATGGGAAAATAGAAAAAATATTATCGGATGAGACATTAGAAAAAGAAATGGAAAAAGGGGTTCCGGTTCATGATTATGGAAATAAAATGATTATGCCGTCTTTCGTGGATGCACATACTCATATGTTTACCGGTGCCATTTCTGCCAGTGACTATGTTTGCGACACATTGGGAGAATGTAAATCGGAAGAGGAATGTGTGCAGATGATTCTGAAGTTTGCCAACAACCATAAGGAATTGAAACGGATTCGTGGAACCGGATGGTTCGTGGGAAACTGGAATGATGCGCCCCTTCCGTCAAAGAAAAGTCTGGATGAAGCTATTCCGGACAGACCGGTATATCTGCAATGTGCAGACAGTCACAGTATGTGGCTGAACTCCAAAGCATTGGAGGAAGCAGCAATCCGACCGGATGAAACACTGGAAAATGGCGTGATAGAGACAGATGAAAAGGGAGAACTGACAGGAATGCTGATAGAACCGGCTGCCTTTGAACCGGCAATGCGAAAGTACATGGAGTTTTCTAAGGAAGAGCTTCTTGGGATTCATCGGAATTTCCAGGAGGTTCTGGCGCAAAACGGTATTGCAGTGGTAAGTGAAATGTTTGCCGATGATTATTCAAAGGATACCTATCAACGCTATAATATAATAAAGGAAATGGATGAGCGTGGGGAACTGAATACCCAGGTATTTGTTTATACGGAGCTGTTTGGACATACAGAGTTTGAACCGTTTTTTCAAATGAAGGAGCATTTTAACTCAAACCATTTTCATATTGCGGGAGTCAAGGGATTTATTGATGGTGTGACGGAAACCTATACAGGTCTGTTGTTGGAACCCTATACGGACAAGCCGGAAACCTGTGGAGAGAATCTGCCCCTGTGGCCTCAGGGAAGAATGCAGGAGGAAATCATTGCAGCAAATCAGGCGGGGATTCAGGTCAGGCTGCATTGTATTGCAGATGGTTCGGTACGCATGGCGCTGGATATGTATGAGAAGGCAAAGGAAATGACCGGAAGAACAGACATGCGTAATACCATAGAACATATTGAAAATATTCATCCAGACGATATTGGAAGATTTGCTGAATTAGATGTCATTCCATCCATGCAGCCCTATCACGTAACACTGTCTAATGGAGATAAAATTTTACGTATTGGTGCACAGCGCTGCCGCTATGAATGGCCAATTCGTTCTATTTTAGAGAAGGGAGGAAAAATTGCGATAGGAACTGATTATCCGGTAGTGACGCTAAATCCCTTTCAGACCATTTATGCGGCATTGACACGTTGTAAAGAAAATGGGGAGGAAGTATGCCAGAACCCATGGGAGACACTTAGTCTTCCTACAGTTCTGAAAGCATATACAGCTAATGCAGCCTGGGTCTATCATGCAGAAGAGCACATGGGAACCATGGAAGCCGGAAAGGATGCAGATTTTATTGTATTGGATAAAAATTTATTTGAAATAAAGCCGGAAGAGATTTTAAACACCAGAGTAATAGCAAATTATTTTGAGGGCAGACTGGTGTGGTCGGAAAGTAGCAAAGAAGCATAAGAAGAAAGACAGGAAATGGAGGAAAACAAAATGGAATTGAAAAAAATGTTTATTGATGGCGAGTGGGTAACCGGAAGCGAGGGTGGAACAAGTAAGAGTATTAATCCCACAGACGGCAGCGTTCTTGCAGAAGTAACAGAAGGAACCGTAGAGGATGTAAGAAGAGCAGTTGCGGCAGCAAAGAAGTCTTTTTATCAGACAAGAGAGTGGAGGGATATGGATTCCCAGGCAAGGGGCGATATGCTTCTTAAGATTGCAGATGCCATGGAAGTGGAAAAGGATGAACTTGCAAGACTGGATACGTTAGACCATGGCAAACCCTTAAGAGAAGCAGAATGTGATGTAGATGATGCAATTCATAACTTTCGTTATTATGCCAGCCTGATAAAAGCTCCCTGTGGCGGTGTATATGAAGTCAATGAGGGCTTTGGAAAAATGCACTCCTATACCATTCATGAGCCGGTAGGCGTGTGTGCATTGATTACTCCATGGAATTATCCCCTTCTTATGGGAGTATGGAAGCTGGCTCCGGCATTGGCTGCCGGCAACAGTGTAGTATTCAAGCCTTCTTCTAACTGTGTGCTTTCCTCTGTTAAGCTGTTCGAAATATTTGAAAAAGTGGGAATGCCAAAGGGAAGCGTGAACCTTGTATTAGGTCCCGGTTCCACCATAGGAAACGAATTAGCAGAAAATATGGACGTGGATATGATAACCTTTACCGGAAGTACAGCCGTGGGACAGGGAATCATGCGTGCAGCAGCAGGAAATGTAAAAAAAATTGGCTTGGAGCTTGGAGGAAAATCTCCTAATGTTATTTTTGCAGATGCAGACTTAGATGGTGCAGTGGAATGGGCAATGATTGGCGTGTTTCTGAATCAGGGTGAGATTTGTTCTGCCGGTTCCCGAATCATTATTGAAGAAAGTATCAAGGATGAATTTGTAAAGCGTCTTGCAAAAAAAGCCAACGCCATTACCATTGGAAATCCACTGGAAAATCCAGATATGGGTCCTCTGGTGTCCGAAAGCCATATGAATAAGGTATTAGGATACATTGAAAGCGGAATCAAAGAAGGCGCAACTCTGGTATGCGGCGGTGAGCGCTATACAGAAGGGGAATGTGCAAAGGGATATTTTGTAAGACCTACCGTATTTGACGATTGTACTGACGATATGACCATTGTAAAAGAAGAGATTTTCGGACCGGTGGTAACAGTGCAGACTTTCCGGACAGAACAGGAAGCCATCAATATGGCAAACAATACGGAATACGGTCTGGCAGGAGCGGTATTTACCTCAGACGGAGCAAGAGCCCTTCGTGTCATTAAGGAAATCCGTGCAGGCATTACCTGGATTAACTGCTATAACCCATGCTTTAATGAAGCGCCCTGGGGCGGGTATAAGAAGTCTGGAATAGGGCGTGAACTGGGTGTTCATGGTCTGGAAGAATATCAGGAAATTAAGCAGATTAATATTAATCTCAATCCGGGTGTCCTGGGCTGGTATGAGCACTAAGTAATTTCAAAAACAGCATGCTATAGAACCCTAAAAAGGTTATTAGAAGTTGACAAAAGGAAAAAGAGAAAAAAGGAGGAATCCGGATAATATGCGAAAAGTAACAGTAGCGGCTACACAGATGAGCTGTAGCTGGGACAGGGAAGAAGTATTAGATAAAGCAGAGCGGCTGGTGAGGGAAGCAGCAGAAAAAGGCGCTAATATTATTCTGCTTCAGGAACTGTTTGAAACACCTTATTTCTGCCAGAAACATAATTTTGAATATATGAAGCTTGCTACATTGCCAGAGGAAAATCCGGCGATTGCCAGAATGAAAGAGGTTGCAAAAGAACTGGAGGTAGTCATTCCTGTCAGCTTTTTTGAACGGTCAGGCAATGCGGCGTTTAACAGCATTGCAATTATTGATGCAGACGGAGAAATGTTGGGAATCTATCGAAAGACCCACATTCCGGATGGTGTGCCATATGCAGAAAAGTTTTTCTTCACACCGGGAGATACCGGATTTAAGGTATGGAAGACAAAGTATGCATCTATTGGCGTGGGAATCTGCTGGGATCAGTGGTTCCCGGAGGCGGCAAGGAGCATGGCGCTCCTGGGTGCAGAGATTCTACTCTATCCCACAGCAATCGGAAGTGAGCCTACATTGGAAATAGATTCTAAGCCTCATTGGCAGCACTGTATGATGGGACATGCTGCAGCGAATATTATGCCGGTGGTTGCCTCTAACCGTATCGGCAGAGAGGTACAGGGAGATTCCAGCATGACTTTTTATGGTTCTTCCTTTATTACAAATGAGACGGGAGACATTGTGGCAGAAGCGGGAAGAGAAGAGGAAGCCGTGCTGACTGCGGAATTTGACCTGGATGCTATCGCTCAGAGAAGGCGGGAGTGGGGCGTGTTTCGAGACCGCAGACCAGAGATGTATCAAATACTTTTAAGTCATGGAAACACTCTGCGGGTATCCCTGTATGGCGTTGAAAACGCGCCGAAGCAATAGGAAAGGAGTAAGATTATGTTAAGAGAAGAATTACCTAAAATTGTAACAGAGACTGTACCGGGACCAAAAGCAGCTGCAATCATAGAGCGAAGAAAAAATATTGTCCCGGATGCAATTAAATGTGTTTATCCATGCGTGATGAATCGTGCAGAAGGAGCAATGATTGAAGATGTAGACGGAAATTATTTCCTTGACTGGATTGGAGGCGTTGGAGTTCTGAATGTAGGACATACGCATCCGGAACTTGTGGCAGCAATAAAAGAACAGTCAGAGAAATATTTTCATGGAATGTTCAATGTGGTCACGCATGAAGGATACGTGGAACTGGCAGAAAAACTTGCAGCAGTGGCACCGATAAAAGAGGATAAGAAAAAGGTAATGTTTGCGAACTCTGGTGCTGAGGCAGATGAAAATGCCGTTAAGATAGCAAAAGGCGCAACCAAACGCCCCAATATTATTGTATTTTCAGGAGCATTTCATGGAAGAACCGTTCTTACTATGACCATGACAGCAAAAAAAGCATATGCCGTAGGAATGGGACCATTCCCGGATGGAGTTTACCGTGCGCAGTATCCTTATCTTTACAGGAAACCGGAAGGGATGACAGAAGAGGCATATATTGCAGAATGTGTAAAAAGCGTAGAAGATGTATTCGAGAACTGCTCTCCAGCAGAATATGTTGCGGCAATCGTTATGGAGCCTCTTCAGGGGGAAGGTGGCTTTATTCCGGCACCAATCGAATTTGTAAAGGCAGTCCGTAAGATTTGTGATGAAAAGGGAATCCTTCTGATAGCTGATGAGGTTCAGTCGGGATTTGGCCGTACCGGTAAGCTGTTTGCCTCCGAATACTGGAAAGAAGCAGGTTGTGCACCGGATATCATTGCCACGGCAAAATCCATTGCAGGTGGAGTGCCGCTTTCAGCAGTAATTGCGGCAAAAGATGTTATGGATGCCGTACCGGGCGGCACGATTGGCGGTACGTTTGGAGGAAATGCCCTTGCATGTGCGGCAGGAATCAAGGTATTAAAAGTAATGGAAAGCGAACATCTTGTAGAAAGAAGCAATGAGATTGGCAGGAAGGTCACGGAAGCGTTCAAAGCAATGCAGGAAAAATACGAAGTAATTGGAGATGTAAGAGGGTTGGGCGCAATGATTGGCGTGGAGTTCGTAAAGGATAAGAAGACAAAAGAGCCAAATGCAGCCATTGTTTCCGCAATGATTCAGGAATGTGCACAGCATGGTCTGTTAGTGGAAAACGCTGGTATATACGGAAATGTCATTCGTTTTCTGTGTCCGCTGGTAGTAACGGATGCACAGTTAGATGCAGGACTTGAAATTTTTGAAAATGCACTCAAAGCATGTATGTAACCATTGATTTGGTGCGCTTGCTTAAAACCAATATTTGATAGATGCGAAAAACGGAGGTTTGTAGATATTGTGAAAACGTTTAAAGTAGTACCGGAAATACAGCAGTTTGAATCCTGCGCAGAGTTTGCCGCAAATTATCAGTTGGGAAAAGGAGATTTGATTTTTCTGAGTGAAAGAATTTGGGAAAAGAATTTTAAAGGGATGATAAAGGATGGAGCAATCCTTATTAATTACCGTAAGTACGGAAGCGGAGAACCCACAGATATTATGGTGGAAGGTATTTGCGGAGAACTGGCAGGAAAGGAATACAACAGGGTAATTGCGATTGGAGGAGGAACGATTCTGGATGTTGCGAAATTGTTCGCATTAAAAACAGTTTCTCCTGTTGTGAAATTATTCCAAAAGGAATTACCTGTAGAAAAAGAAAAGGAGCTGATTCTTGTTCCCACCACTTGTGGTACAGGAAGTGAAGTAACCAATATATCTATTCTGGAGCTAACAGAGATTAATTCTAAGTTCGGATTGGCGGCAGATGAATTGTATCCGGATAAAGCGGTGTTGATTCCGGAGCTTCTGGCAGAGCTTCCTATGAAGTTCTTTAGCACCAGTTCCATTGATGCATTGATTCATTCCATTGAGTCATTTACTTCTCCAAAGGCAAATGACTTTACCAGAATGTATTCAAAGAAAGCGATGAAGATAATTTTGAAGGGGTATAAAAAGATTGCATCAGAGGGTGAAATGGCAAGAAAACCATTGTTAGCTGAATTTCAGTTAGCATCAACCTATGCGGGAATTGCGTTTGGAAATGCCGGTTGTGCAGCCGTTCATGCCATGAGCTATCCCCTTGGTTCTAAATATCATGTACCACATGGAGAGGCGAATTATGCATTATTTACAGAAGTGTATAAGACATATATGAGGTTAAAGCCGGATGGTGCAATACAGGAATTGAATGCGTATCTGTCTGATATTCTGGAGTGTCCGAAAACTGCGGTATATGAAAAGATGGAGGAGCTGTTATCAAATATTCTTCCAAAGAAGGCGCTGCATGAATATGGTGTAACCGAAACAGATATTGACGAGTTTATGGAGATCGTAATGACGAAACAGAGCAGATTGATGGCAAATAATTATACGAAACTGGACAAAGGTGTGGTAAAAGAGATTTATCAAAAGCTGTTATAAAGAAAAGCGGGTACTGACTGATGCGTCAGTTCCTATCTGTTGGTTGACTTCCAATCAGATTGATTATGTAATTTTCCATCCTCAAATCTCTTAATGGTGTGGAGAATTTCTAAAAACTCCTTTATGGGTATTTCAGAATACCATAGCAGCAATATGGCTGTCAAAATTTGAAGAATAAATTTTATGTTTTAGGAAATACTGTTTAATTTGACACGCAGAAAATATAAACTGCGTGTCATTTATTGTTGTGGTCTGCTAATTTATATGCTATAATAATTAAACATACAGTTTTAAAATAGTGCGTGCAGAAAGTTGGTGAATCTTGAATAAAATAGAAATTGCTCAAAATATAATTGGAAAATCGGGAGGGATTGCAAAAACTTCTGATTTTATTATAGCAGGGCTTGAAAATTATGATGTAGCTAAACTTTGTAATGAAGGAGTTATAGAGCGTATAAGACATGGTTATTATCAGCTTCCAAAGAGTAAAGATATAACTGATGAACAACTAATTGCGACATTCCTTCCACAAGGAGTTATTTGTGTCGAATCTGCGTTGTTTCATTATGGCTATAATGACTTTGCGCCCCGTGAATGGTCTATTGCTATTCCTCGTTCTATGTCAAGAACTGTAAAACGAATGCAGGAAATTTCAATGAAAGCTTATTATATTCAAAAAGAATACATGGAACTTGGAAAAATAGTCGAAAATTTTAATGGTGTAGCTCTTTCGGTATATGACAGAGAGCGTACAATATGTGACTGTTTTAAATATCGTACAAAGCTTGATAATGAGCTATTTATTAAAGCACTTAACTCATACGTTTCTGATGAAAAAAAGAATCTAAGCAATCTTTCAAAATACGCAAAAAGAATGCGGTTGTATGCAAAGGTTATGAATGTAATGGAGGTGTTGTTAAATGGCTGATATAGGAGCGTCTGTGCTTGCACGATTAAAAAATAAAGCAAAAGAAAGCGGAAGAAGTTATCAACTCTGTCTGCAGCTCTTTTGTCAGGAAGAATTTCTGCGTCGTTTAGAAAAGTCAAAATATGCAGAAAATCTGGTTTTAAAAGGTGGTTTATTCATCTATTCTGTTACAAATTTTGATAGCCGGGTAACTGTTGATGTAGATTTTCTTCTTAGAAAAATTCCAAATACTCCAGAACAGTTGCGGTCGGTATTGGAAGAAATTATCGCTTGTGATACAGGTAATGATTTTGTGACTTTTGAGATTAAAAGCATTGCCCCTATTGCGATAGCAAAAAAATATGCAGGTATCGGGGCAGCCTTAACTGCCTGTATTAAAAACACACGCACTCCATTCAGCATAGACTTTGGTGTTGGCGATGTTATTGTTCCAAAGCAGGAAAAACGAAAAATCCCAACGCAGCTTGCAGATTTTACTGCACCAATGGTAAATACATATTCCATTGAAACAACTGTGGCAGAGAAATTAGACGCAATTTTAAGCTTAATGGAATTCTCCAGCAGAATGAAAGACTATTATGATATATACTATCTTGCAAATAAATTTGATTTTGATGGAGCAATACTTACAGAAGCCCTTAAAAAGACTTTTGCTAATCGCAATCATCTTTTTACTATAGAACAGTTTGAACAGATTATGACCTTTGACAACGATGTTGCAATGCAAAAGAAATGGAAAGCATTTGTAAAGAAAATCAATACAGAAACCGATGATTTTAAAATAGTATTAGATACAATAAAGAAATTTTTGGAAGAACCGTTTACAGCAGTGATTGATAATAAAGAATATTCCAAACGGTGGATAATGCACAATGGCGGATGGAGTTCCGGAAAATTTGACATTTTATAACTGAAATGATATATATGGTAATAACAAAGGTAAAACATCAAAGGTGATGGTGCTGGAGATGTTTTACCTTTTTGCGTTAAAAATACCATATGACATATTGAATGATTCAGGGTTGCGGGATTACACGGCTGGCAGGAAAGTGAAGGGAAATAACAGCGCCATTTCCGGACTCTCCTGCAATGGACACAGTGCCGCCGTGGATTTTCATGATTCGTGCAATAATGGTAAGCCCCACACCGGAGCCTTCAAACTCAGATTCGGTGTGCAGCCGGGAAAATACCTGAAACAGCTTGTGCCCCTGACTGGAATCAAAACCAGCGCCGTTATCCCGGATGGAGACAGTAAAGGAACCGGCATGCAGCTCTCCGGCAATTTCGATTCGGGAGACAGGTTCCTTTCTGGTAAACTTAATGGCATTGCTGAGGACTGGTGCTAAGATATAACTATGGACACGAAATGTTGAACAGATTATAATTAACAAAAAAGGAGTTCGACATTATGGCAAAAAATCAAAAATCATATACACCGGAATTTAAACAGCAGATTGTGGAACTACACAATAAAGCTGGTAAAGGTATAACTGAATTAAGCAACGAATATGGCGTTCCTAAAGGCACAATCTCTACATGGATTAAAAATCTCTCACCAGTACAAATATCTGATACGGAAACGGTATCTCTTAAGGAGTTCAAGGCTCTTCAAAAGAAAATGAAAGAATTAGAGATTGAAAATGAAATATTAAAAAAAGCTACTGCCATATTCGCCAAGAATCAATAGTTGAATACGTGTCCTTTATTCAAGCTAACCTTGATAAATATACAGTAAAGCAGATGTGTAAAGTACTTAAATTTCCAAGAAGCACATACTATGCTGCTGTAAATCATGTTCCTTCTAAAAGAGAACAAGAATTCAATGAATTTAGCAATCAAGTATTATCCGTATACCTTGAATTCAAAAAGCGCTATGGAGCCATAAAGATACAAAAAGAGCTAAATTCCAGAGGTATTTCTTGTTCCGTAAAAAGAGTTCAGCGTCATATGCGTCGCCTTGAAATCAAAAGTATTGTTGTCAAAAAATATCAATACCAGAAAAATCAAGGCTCAGTACCTGATGACAAAGAAAATATCTTAAATCGTGACTTTGAGGCAGATACTGTATTTAAGAAGCTTGTAACAGATATAACCTATATACATGTAAAAAATGAAGGCTGGACTTATCTGGCATCAGTAATGGACTTATTTGACCGGAAAATAATAGGCTGGTCATATGGTAAAAACATTACTGCAGAGCTTGCTACTCAAGCAGTTAAAAACGCATGCCTAAATATCAAAGATACTGAAGGAATTATTCTTCACAGCGATTTAGGAAGCCAGTATACAAGTGAGGAATTTGAGAATTATCTCAAAAGTCAGGGCATACAGCACTCATTTAGCAGAAAAGGAAATCCTTACGATAATGCATGTATAGAATCATTTCATTCTGTATTAAAGAAGGAGGAAGTATATACAACAACGTACCATACATTTGAAGATGCTAAAATGGCTCTGTTTGAATATATTGAGTCATTCTACAATCGCAAACGACGTCACAGTGCTTTGGGTTACAAAACACCACAGCAAGTTGAAGATGAAGCTCTTGCAGCTTAAGAGATGAATCTCCTTGCAATTATGCAGGGAGAAAAAGTTCAACTTTTTGTGTCTAAAGTATTGACTTAGGTCCA
>CADBMP010000092.1 GCA_902795775.1 uncultured Lachnospiraceae bacterium
GAGTTAAAACTTCCGCTGGCAAGAATTTTAGAATGTTCCGGAAAAGATTGTCCGGATAATTTAGATGATTATCATGCGGAAATGGCGCATATCCATATGGCAGGGGAAAAACTGTCAGAGATGATCGGGCAGATCATTTCCTATTCCGGCATTGTGCAGACGGAGAAACAGCAGAATGAAAAGACAAAAAAGAAGACAGGCAAGGGAATGAACAAACGCTTCCGCACCTTAATTCTTGTTTTGCTGAGCCTTATGATGTTGATCAGCCTTTATACGAATATGTCCGCAACATACAAATGGGGAAATGTCATGATGCAGGAACGGGCAGAACGTTATGAGTATGAGCTTTCGGAGTGGATTGACACGCAGAAGGGGATTTTAGATATGTTCGTCAGCACGATTTCCACGAATCCTGAAATGCTGGATCATTATGAGGAAACCGTAGATTATCTGAACCGTATTACGCTGCAGTATCCGGAAATATCTGTTTCTTACATGACGAATCCGAAGCGGGAACATACGGTATATATGAATAATGGCTGGGAGCCGGATGAAGACTGGCATGTGGAGGAGCGGCAGTGGTATGTCGATCTGATGGCTTCAGAGGAGAACTGGCTCATTTCATCACCTTATTATGATGAACAGACCGGTGGCTATTGCGTTACTTTTGCGGAAAAAGTATATGATTATAAAACAGGGGAATTTTTGGGAAATTTTGGGATTGATTTCTTCATGGATAAGCTGGTGGATATTCTGGGTGACAGTTATTCGGAACAGGGTTATGCTTTTCTGGTGGATACAGAAGGAGAGATTATCAATCATCCTTATGGGGACTATCAAATGTCTCAGGAGGAAAAAGTCAACGTATCCAGTCTTTCTTACGGTGAAGTAAAGACAAACGGGCAAAGTGCAGAGGTCATTCGTGATTATGACGGTTCGTGGAAGATTCTGATTGCCGCCAGAAATAAGGAATCCAAATTCCGGGTCTATGTGGTTTCGGGAATCTGGAACATTTATGGAAGGGTTTTTGTTTATGGAATCATCTGCCTGGGTACATTCCTTGTATGTATCGTTTTGGTATACCGTCTTCTGACCGACCTGATTCACTGGCAGGACGAAACGAATGAGCAGATGAAAGATGCGGTAGATACCGCAGTTGCGGCAGGACGTGCAAAGAGCCAGTTCTTAGCGCAGATGTCGCATGAAATCCGAACACCTATCAATGCAGTGCTCGGCATGAATGAAATGATATTAAGAGAGACTTCAGATGAAGCAATTTTGGAATATGCCGGCAATATTCAGGCGGCTGGAAGAAACCTGCTTTCCATTATCAACAGCATCCTTGATTTTTCAAAGATTGAGGATGGGAAGATGGAGATTATACCAATCCGGTATGATTTAGCATCCATGGTCAATAATCTTGTGAACTCCATTGCGGAGCGTGCAAAGGCAAAAATGCTTGAGTTTGTTGTGGATGTGGATGAGAATCTTCCATGTGCAATGTTTGGAGATGATGTGCGGATTACGCAGGTCATTATGAATCTTTTGACCAATGCGGTGAAATATACGGAGGAAGGAAAGGTCACTCTTTCCATTGGCGAAAAAGACAGGACTTCAGATTTAGTGGTTATGGAAGTGAAGGTTTCTGATACCGGTATTGGAATCAAAGAGGAAGATATGGGCAAGCTTTTTGAATCTTTTGAACGTCTGGAGGAAATCAGGAACCGGAATATTGAAGGAACCGGACTTGGGATGTCCATTGTCACAAAGCTTTTGCGCATGATGGGAAGTGAGCTTCATGTGGATAGTGTGTATGGCGAGGGTTCTGTTTTTTCATTCTGCCTTGAGCAGCCGGTCGCAGACGGGCTGCCGGTCGGCGATTATGTAAAACGGCTTGCAAAAAGCCGTATGCAGGCAGAAATTGAGACACATGTTTATGCGCCGGAGGCAAAGGTTCTTGTGGTGGATGACAATGAAATGAACCGCAAGGTGGCAAAGAATCTAATGAAATTAAATGGTATCGTGCCGGAGCTTGCGGCGTCAGGTGAGGAGGCAATCAGGCTTATCCGCCATAACGATTATCATATTGTCTTTTTAGACCATATGATGCCGAAGATGGATGGAATAGAAACGCTTAATCAGCTAAAAGAAGAGAACCTGGTGAGACCGGGCATGGCGGTGGTCGCATTGACAGCAAATGCCGTGGTGGGTGCGAAGGAGCAGTATCTTCAGGCAGGTTTTGATGATTATTTGTCTAAGCCGATTGAGGTGGACAGTTTAGAGGAGAAGCTTGCAGAGCTTTTGCCGGAGGAGTTTGTTGAGTGGGTCACTCCTGAGAAAGCAGGTGAAAAAGCAGAAAAAGGGTCATCAGCAGATGCCGGTATTTTTGATTTTGTACCGGAAGAAAAAGCGGAAAAAAGTCCGGCTGCAGATGCTGGAATTTTGGAGTTTTCACCAGAGGAAGAAAATGGAAAAAGCCCGACTGCAGATGCTGGAATTTTGGAGTTTGTACCGGAGGAAGAAAATGGAAATGGCCCGGCTGCAGATGCTGGTATTTTAGAGTTTTCACCGGAGGAAGAAAATGGAAAAAGCTCATCTGCAGATGCTGGGGTCTTGGAGTTTTCACCAGAAGAAGATGGAGAGGCCCAAAATGTTTTACAGGAATCCGGGAGCTGGCTGGAACAAATGAAAAAGGCAGGCGTGGATACAGAATCAGCCCTTCGTTTTTGCGCAGGGGATGAAGAGTTTTATGCAGAGCTTCTCAGGGATTTTGTGACGGCACATGAAGAAAAGGCGCATGAGCTTGGCACATATCTGCAGAAAAACGGGTGGAAAGAATACCAGACTTTGGTTCATTCCATGAAAAGCTCTTTAAAGACCATTGGTGCCGCAGAAACTTCAGAATCAGCCAGAAAATTAGAGGAGGCTGCAAAGAATGAAGAACAGGCATATCTGGAAGCCCATCATGAGGAATTTGTAGAGCAGTATAAAGCGGTTGCAAAGAAGATTGCAAGTATATCATTTTAATGCATAGGCGCGCCATATGTATATAACGGAGCAGGCTGTTACTATTTTGTGACAGCCTGCTCCGTTTGTTGTTTTTATGGTTATTTTTTATTGTTATTTATTCTTCTTCTGTGTTTGTGTACTCTTCCTCTGTTCCAAGAATAGAGTTTAAGATTGGTACGTACAGTTTCATAAAGAGCCATCCTGGTATGGAAATTCCAAAGAGGAAGAAAAATGCCAGGATATTCTGCCAATAAGAGGACATCAGTTTTCCATATACAATTAAAATGGAGAGCATGGCAAAAGACTGTGGAATATGGGTCAATGCCAGTGCGCCTGCATTATAGACCGTCTGCCGGATCGTGTTCTCAAATGTTGCCAGCAGTGGAAAAACATAGCAAAAAATCATCAGGCAAAGGATGGTTACTAAAACAGCAAGGATGCTGATCACCAAAAATACCGTATCTTTTTTGTCGGATAATACGATTACAATAGAAACCATTACGGAAAAAACGCCCAAAATCCCCATAAATATAATGGTGGCAGGCATGAAGTTTTTCCGGAAAGAGCGGAAAAAAGGCTTGATGACTTCGCCGCCTTTTCCTTCGATTTCTGTAATCAGGACATGGTGCATGGCGGTAAGGGATGCACCGATAGTAATGATTGGAATACAGCAGATAAGGGTTAAAAGGTTCAAAAGCATCAGGTTAAATAAATGTCCAAGGATTATAATAATGATATTGTCTTCATGAAACAGTTTTTCCATCAGAAACTCCTCCGTAAAAAAGATATACTGGTTTTATTCTAGCACATGAAATGCATTTTGGCAAAATAAAAAAGGCTTTCCGTTTTGTGAAAAGCCTTTTTGCTGCTAAAATGCATTTCTGACAAATTCCCGGTAATGCATCACTCTTTTACACCACCAAGGGTAACACCTGCAATGATGTATCTTGAAAGGAAAAGATATACCAGAATGATCGGTAAAATTGCTACGGAAATCATCATGTAAATTTTTCCCATATCGAAGTTCATGTAGTCTGCACCACGAAGTGTTGCAATCAAAATCGGCACCGTCATCTTATTCTTTGACTGGATAACCAGGGCTGGAACGAAGTAGTTATTCCATGAACCAACGAATGTGAAGATTGCCTGTACTGCAATTGCCGGCTTCATGATTGGAAGTACGATCCGGTTGAATGTCTGGAACTCTTTGGAACCATCGATTCTTGCTGCTTCTACCAAAGAAATCGGCAGAGAAGACTGCAGATAACTGTGCATGAAGTAGAACACTGCAGGAGAAGCAATGGAAGGTACAATCAATGGAAGAAGGCTGTCATACATTCCCATGTTCGTGATGAGTCTTAAGAAACCAAGTGCTGTCACCTGTGTAGGCATTACAAGGATTGCCATGATGAAGGTGAAAGCTGCTTTTCTTAATTTGAAATCATAAACATAAAGACCATACGCTGTCAGTGATGAAAAGTAAGTACAGATGGCAGCACAGAGGGAAGAAACAATCAAACTGTTTAAAATACCTCTTACCATCGGGAACGTTCCATCATTCGCCACCGCTTTAAAGTTCTTGATCAGGCTGTTGCCCGGTAATGCGGAAAACCCTTTCTGCAGGTCAGCATGGGAACGTGTCGCATTTATAATCAAAATATAGAAGAAGAACAAGCACATAAAGGACAAAATAATCAAAACAATATGCGCAACTACGCCTCTTACGCCATTTCCTATTTTATTTTCTTTTTTCATTTTCAAGGCACCTCCTTACGCATTTTTAGCAAGCTGCTTTGCCAGCTTTTTCTGTTTCTTTGCAGCTTTCTTGGAACCGTCCTGATCATCATCCTTCATCATCTGGTATACGAAGAAGCAGAGGATACCACTGACAATGAACAGGTAAACGGAAAGCGCACCGGCGCGACCGTAATCAGGTGCTTTCAGGAAGTTATTTAACCACATGATCAACGTGTAACTTGTACGGTCCGGATTTCCCTGACCATTCGTAAAAATCTGCGGAACGTCGAACATCTGTAAACCACCGATTAAGGATACGATCAATGTGTAAGAAAGAATTGGACGAATCATCGGCAGTGTAATACGGAAGAATGCCTGTAAAGGATTACATCCGTCAATGGAAGCCGCCTCAAAAAGATCCGGACTGATTCCCATGATTGCCGCCATCAACATGATGGAGGTATTACCGAACCACATTAAGAAGTTCATGATGCAGATTAAAGTTCTGGTGCCGCCAACGGACCCCATAAAGTCAATTTTCTTTTTGATAATTCCAAAATCCATTAAAAGGTTGTTGATTGGACCTGATGTAGAAAACATGGTAAAGAACAGCATAGCAAATGCGGATGCCATGATCAGGTTTGGAAGATAAATGACAACTTTGAAAAATCCCTCGCCATGAATTTTCAAACGTGAATCAGAAAACCATGCAGCTAAAACAAGTGCAATTACAATCTGTGGAATAAATCCCAGAATCCACAAAATAAATGTATTCCCCATATAGCGGAATAAATCCGGTCCCAAAATACCGGCATAATTCTTTAACCCCACAAAATTTGGTCCCACAATCTTCAGACCAGAACGATAATACTCATAAAAGCTGTAACGAATCGTATCTAAAAGCGGGATAAAAGAAAAGATGAAATAACACAGAAAAAATGGGAGAATAAACAGATATCCCCATTTCGCCCTAGTGATACTTTTTTTCTTCTTCATAGTATACCTTCTCCTTTCCAGCAAAGCTTTTGATTTAAACTTATTTTTTAAAAAAGCCCCGCCACACGGCCACGAAACCATTACATGAATTTCATGGCGTGTGCTCCTACGGGGCAGTTATGTTTTTGAGTAAAATTTAAGTTTCACTCTTATTCATCAATTTTTAAAGTCTTATTTTGATTATTCTGGCCAATTTACGGCTGTGATATCAGGATAACGCTCTTTGATTGCTTTCTCAAAGTTAGCTTTTGCCTTATCAAGGTCAACCTTGCCCTGGAAGTAATCACTAAAGCTGTTCTGGATTAACTCTACACAACCCTGATCATAGCTTGAAAGAGTTGTCATCTGGATAGAATCTGCTGCTGGCTGGAAATACTTATATGGATTTTCTCCACCAAGGAAATCAGCCTTGAAAGAAGCATCTTCTGCGATTTCCTTCATACCACTCTGTGTATTTGTGAAATCAAGATATTCCTTTGTAATTGTAATAAGATTGTCTTTGTTTCCTGTTACAGCCATGATAATGTCTTTGATGTGCTGTGCATTGTCTGTACCTGCGCATCCATGTACGAAAGAACCACCCCAGTTGAAAGAAAGAGGACCATCGCAAGCACCCCAGGAACCTTCTTTACCATCCCAGTTAGGCTTAATTACGAAATCGATACCCCATGCAGGCATAAGGAAACCAAATACTTTAGACTTAGAACCCATTGCCTTGTTCCAGTCATCATTCCACTGTCCTTTGATGTTCTTATCAAAAAGACCAGCATCTAACCACTCTTTAGAATCGTTGATCCATTCCATAATCTTCTGGTCTACGTTGATCTCTGTACTTCCAGACTCAACCCAAGGTTTAGAAATGCTGTTTCCATAAGCACGGAATGTATCAGCATAAGAAGCCAGTGTGAAGTATCCCTTTGCCTTTAACTCTTCACCAGAAGCCTTCATTGTAGCCCAGTCAGCAACCTTTGCATGGATTTCATCCGGATCATCTGTTCCGAATACATCCTTAGCGATGTCTCTACGATATACGAAAAGACAAGGGCAAGCCTGCCATGTAGAACCACGCTGTACTCCGCTTGCATCAGATGCAACCGTCTTTGTGAATGGATACTGGTCAGCTAAATCTGAGTTAGGGTCAATTCCAAGTGCATCCAAAGGAATTGCTACGTCAGCATCAGCATCTGTATACTTTGTAACGTAGTCTGTTTCAGAAAGGAACATATCAATCTTGTCATCAGCTGCTGCATCAGCCTGCTTTAACAGAGCCTCATCTAATTTCTGCTGATAAACACCATCCTGGTTAGGATTAACTGTCCAGTGAATTTCTGTACCATCTTTTAACTTTGTAACAGTACCATCTTCAGAAGTGCTTTCTACCTGGTCATAAACCTTTTCAACACGAGTACGGAACTCATCATTCCAGCACCAGATGTTGATGACCTTTCCTTCGTCTGTAGAAGATACATACTTTGAAAGGTCTGCAGATGCCTCTCCATCAGACTGCTCTGAACTGCTTGAAGCACTGGAAGCTGAGCTGGAACCTGCACTTGATGAACCAGCGTTAGAGCTGCCATTGTCTGATGAACCGCCACCACAGGCAGTCAGACCTAAAACCATGGATGTTGCCAATAATGTGCTAATCACTTTTTTTCTCATTTTTTACTTCCTCCTATAATTGTTTGTATTTCTTAAGATGACTCTATTTTAGTCATTTTTCACAAAAAATTATATAAAAATTTAGGAAAAAATATCAAAATCATGCTATGTATTCACGAAAAATTCACATTTTTTTCGATTGGACATTATATTTTGTTCATTTTTTCCAAGTGCGCATATATTTTTAATTTATTTTTTTATGGATAGAATCATATTCAATTAACTTTTTTATTCGTTTTCC
Organism: uncultured Lachnospiraceae bacterium; assembly: GCA_902795775.1. Classification (GTDB taxonomy): domain Bacteria; phylum Bacillota; class Clostridia; order Lachnospirales; family Lachnospiraceae; genus Butyribacter. Next base: position 7,643 of record CADBMP010000092.1, read on the forward strand.
TGTTTCTTTACAGGATAGAGTACGAAACAGGCTTTTCCATTTTCTTTTGCCTGGTAAAGTGCGCGGTCTGCAGTAGAATAAAGCTCATCAAAGCCTGCATCACCTTCTGTATCCACTGCAATTCCGATACTGGCAGAAAAACTCTTTGCGCGTCCGACTTCTGCAACCCTGAGCTCATGTAAAATATTTGTACAGCGGTCTTTAAAGAAATTCTTGTCGGCGGAATTGGTCAAAAGCACCATAAATTCGTCCCCGCCAATACGTCCGACAATATCGCTGTTACGAAAGCTTCTGTGCAGGACATATCCAAAAAATTTAATGACTTCATCACCGGTCTGGTGGCCATAATTGTCGTTGATATGTTTAAAATTATCAAAATCAAAAATAAATAAGGCACATTCTGTATCTCCCTTTCTTTTTGCCAGAAATTCCTTGACTTTGTTTTCGAACGATACTTTGTTCAAAAGACCGGTCAGTAAATCAGTGCTGCTCTTGGTGTAAAGCTCTCTGCTGATTCGTCCGGTGTCGGTCTGCAGGCTCAGAATGACAAAATAGCAGAGCGTTGAAATAAGGAAAGCAGCAATTACCATGACCAGATCATTTATAAATAAAGGAAAAATCCGTACCATCCAGTCTAATGCAAGAAAGACACCGCACAGGAGAAGCCGGTAGATGGTGGAAACCCAGAAGTAGTCAATATAAAAAACGGTAGATGCAATCATTATAATAGGAAAGAACAGAACCGGAGCTTCCGGTCTGGTGAAAAAATCCAACATTCCTGTCAGCAAAAAAAAGATGGCAAATGCGAAAACTGCAAAGAGCCTTGTAAAGCCAAAACTCATGGTAATATGAATTTTTGACTCCCTGCTTTTTGTCTGCTTTGGATTCAGGAGGATTTTTTCGATTATTTTTATGAGTTTATGAAATATTCCAATAAAAAAAGGAAAAAGAACATGAAAAACATGGAGCCGGAAACCATCATTGATAATGTAATCAAGTGACAGACAGAGCGCACTGATAAAAAGTGTGCTGAGAAACATTAATTTAATCCTGTAAAAATTTATGACTCCAAGCTTTGCAGTATTATCTGCTACATAGTAATCCATTTCATCAAGATAATCAAAAAAGTACATAGGCTGCCTCCTCACCAATTTTGGTCTATATGCTAACAGTATATATTGTGCAATGCCGGTTAGCCGGAAATATAAAGCATCATAAAACATACTGACATTGCCCGTATTTATTATAGAAGAAACTAAAAATAGCCCCATATCCCCGATAAAGCAAACTACCACCGATTAAGACATTTTACACAAAAATAAAGGGTTTTTCTTTTAGAATTATATCAAAAATATCAAAATGATGCCACTTCTTTTTTGTGAAACATTCATAACTTTAGGTCATGAAATTGTTTTTTTCTGTTATTTTTTGATATAGGATACAGGGTTTTCTGTATAAAATAGAAACAAAAATAATACAGGCTTGTCCGGAATATGGAAATCATTTGTTCCGGGCGGAAAGGGAGGAAGTAAGTATGAGAAAGAGCGTTTGGAAAAAGCTTGTCGCTGCTGCATCTGCTATGGCAATGGTGGTCACTCTGGCACCTGTGGACAGCGCGCAGGCGGCCAAAAAAGGGAAGGTCACTTCGGTTGCACTTACGAATGTGAAGAACAAAAAGGTGACGCTGCAAAAGGGAAAGACCTTTACTGTAAAATATAAGGTAAAGGGGAGCGGAAAATTCAGTAAGGCAGTGACCTTTAAAAGTTCAAAGCCGGCTGTGGCTGCAGTCACGAAAAAGGGTAAGATTACAGCAAAGAAAAAAGGAACGGCAAAAATCACCATTACCAGTAAGGCAGATAAAAAGAAAAAAGTCACATTTACGGTGAATGTAACGGAGAAAAAACAGAAGCCGGAGTTAACTGTTGGAGAGTACAAATCTGCGGACAAGACCGGATATAAGAAGGTCTGGGCTGATGAGTTCAATGGAAAGGCGTTGAACAGGGATGACTGGAACGTGGAATTGCATGAAGCGGGCTGGGTAAATAATGAACAGCAGGAATATGTGGATTCTAAAGAAAATATTTATGTGAAAGATGGGACTCTTGTCTTGAAACCGGTAAAGAAGACGGAGAATGGAACAACGACTTATACTTCTGGACGTGTAAATACACAGAATAAACATGATTATAAGTATGGAATGTTTGAGGCGAGGGTGAAAGTGCCAAAGGGACAGGGTTATCTTCCTGCATTCTGGCTTATGCCAACAGATGAGAACCTATATGGACAGTGGCCAAAATGTGGTGAGATTGATGGTATGGAAGTAATGGGTCAGGAAACAAATAAATGTTATGGAACCATCCATTACGGAGAGCCGCATGAGGAGAAGCAGGGAACGGAGACTTTAGGGAGCGGAGTGAAGGATTTCTCAGAAGCTTATCATGTGTTTGATGTTGAATGGGAACCTGGTAAGATTACGTGGTATGTGGATGGAGTGAAGTATCATGAGGCAGACAACTGGTATTCTGCGGTGGAGGGCAAAGGAACAAAGACCTATCCGGCCCCGTTTGATCAGCCGTTTTATGTGATTCTGAATCTGGCAGTAGGTGGAAGCTGGGTTGGAATGACAGATGATACAACGGATTTTAAAAAGGCAGAATATGCGATTGACTACGTACGTGTGTATCAGAAGGACAGCTATGATGAAAATGTAACAAAGCCGGCAGCTGAGGATGTGACATTGCGTGAAGCAGATGCGAATGGAAATTACATTGTAAATGGTAATTTTGCCGAGGCAGAGGCACTGGATGATGATGTGGCATGGAAATTCATGACGGCACAGGGCGGAGAAGCAACAACTGAAATTAAGGATAATTCAATTGTCATTAAAACAACAAAGGAAGGAGAAGTGGATTATAGCGTGCAGCTTGTGCAGGCAGACCTTCCGATGAAGAAGAATGCATGCTACACTCTTTCTTTTGATGCAAAGGTTTCAGCGGACAGGAGCATGGTGGTGTCTGTAAATTCGCCGGATAGAGGATATAAGCGTTATCTGTCAGATCAGACCGTACAGATGACGACGCAGAAGAAAACGTTTACGTATGATTTTATAATGAGAGATGATTCTGATACGAATGCAAGGCTGGATTTCAATATGGGTAAGGCTGGTTCTATAGCAGACATCGAGATTAGCAATGTGAAACTGGAGAAGACAGCAGATGTTGCACCAGATGAGGCAAAAACAGTTCGTGCAGACGGAAATTATATTTATAATGGTGAGTTTGATCAGGGTGAAGCAAGGCTTGGTTCCTGGGAGATTGCAGATGCAGACAAGGCAAATGTATGCGTTACGAATGAGAACAATATTCGTAAGTTAAAAGTGGTTGCTCCGGCAGGAACATCAGCAGAAAAGCCGGTAGTTGTGGCTCAGAGTGACTTAGGGCTTACTGCTGCAGGAAAGTATGAGCTTTCTTACAAGGCTTTCAAAGAGGGCGCAACTACAGAGGATAAGTCTTTGATTGTAAGTTTTGCAGGTAAGAATTATGAAACAGTGCTGACAAAGGATGAAAAAAGCTTTGTACAGAAAATAGAGATTAAGGAAGCATTAAAGCAGGAAGATGCGGATTTTGCCTTGAAGTTTACGGCACCGGGCACGTACTATGTGGATGATGTGATAATTGCGGAGGATGCACTGATTAAGAATGGAAGTTTTAATGCGGGATTGAGTGGGTTTACAGCTTATATTTATGATGCAGCAAAAGCGGATTATACCGTGGACAGCCTGAATGAGGATAAAGCGTTTTCTGTTTCGATTGGTAATACGGGAGATATGGACTGGCATGTACAGCTTTATCAGGATGGCATAAATGTAGAGAAGGGTAAATGCTATCGTCTGACCTTTAAAGCAAAATCAACACTTGACAGAACGATTACCTGTGCAATCCAGCGTAATGGTTCTAATGATGATGACTGGACACCTTACTTTGAAACCTTGAAGGCAAAATTAACGAAGGATTACCAGACATTCAGTGTTGATTTTGAAATGAAGAATGAAACTGACCCGGCTGCAAGATTTGGATTTGCTTTTGGTAAGATTGATGAAAAGATTACGACAAAGCACAGCATCTGCGTGGATGACATTACCTTGGTGGAAATTGATAAGAAGGATATGAAGAACGAGATGACTGTAACAAAGGCAGATGACAATTTACTGAAGAATGCTGATTTTGCAAAGGGAAAAGAAAACTGGGATGCATATGACTCAGTTACTAAAGATGCAGCAATCACGTTGAAGGATGGAAAGGCAACATTTCCGATTGCAAATGCTGGAGAGAATGCATGGGATATTGCATTAGAGCAGAGTGGATTGACTTTAGAGAAGGGTGTAACGTATAAGTTCACGTTCAAGGCTTCTTCTACGAAGGAAAGAAAGATATCTGTCGGATTCTTCACAGCAGGGGACAAATGGCAGGGTGGAGGCGATATTACCCTGACAAGCGCAGAAAAGGATTACAGCTTTGAATTTGCTCCATCAGATATGCCTAGTGATTCGGCTGCAGCGAAGCTGAAATTTTCACTTGGGAAATTCATGGATTACAGCGGAGGAGGAGATCCTGTAAGAGTGGATACAGCAGCGTCTACCGTTGTGATTTCTGATATGAAATTTGTGAAGGCAAAATAAGCTTCGTCTGTGAATTGTGTATAAATGACAAAAAATAAAGCTGCAATATAATAATCGTGTAAGGAAGGGAAAATTTTCCTTCCTGCACGATTATTTTATTTATTCAAATTGTTTAAAAAATATAAACAAGAATCTGTTGATTTGTTAAAAATTTACAAATAGAGTGCATAATTTTGATATATTATGTTTTTATGGAGAAGTATAATAATATTATTACATTGGGAACGGGGGTTTATATATGTAAATAAAAATGGAGAAAAGGAGGAACGTGGACATGAGAAAAAAATGGAGCGGGTTATTTCTTATGGGACTTACCGCAGCGGCTGTTCTGACCGGCTGTGGCGGAGGCGGTTCAAAGAAACTGCCATCAGCAGATATGTCAAAGGAAGGAAAAGTCATCAATGTGTGCCTGTATCAGGAGGATACCAAAAATCTGGTGAACAAATATTATTCTGAGGTACAGGAAGTATCGGAGGACGGAGAGGATACCATTTTAAAAGATGGAACAAAAATCCATTGGATTATCAATGGCTCTGAGGTGTTCCAGACGAAGCTGGATGAAATGTTGAAAAAGCAGGATACGGTTGCTGCAGATGACCGGATTGACATCATTGACCTGGAAGGCGATTACGTGAAAAAATATCTGGAGTCCGGAGTATGTGTGCCGCTTTCTGACATCGGCATAACAGATGATGATTTGAAGAATCAGTACCCGAATGCAAAGGAAGTCGTTACGGTGGACGGAAAGGTGTGCGGCGTGGCCACCGGAATCTCTCCGGGACTTTTCGCATACAGAAGATCCATTGCAAAAGATGTATTAGGAACAGATGATCCGGATAAGGTGCAGGAAGCACTGGCAGACTGGACAAAGTTTGATGAGGTGGCGCAGAAGGCAAAGGATAAGGGATATTACATGCTGTCCGGATTTGCAGATGCGTACCGTGTATTTTCTAATAACATGGCCGGCCCGTGGGTATCAGATAATAAAACAGTAAAGATTGATCCTGCCATTATGCAGTGGATTGAAATGACAAAGAAATATACAGATGCCGGATATAATCATAAGACGACGAATGTGTTTACTGAGGACTGGATGAAAGATCAGAGTGCGGAAGGTAAGGTATTCGGGTTCTTCTATTCTACATGGGGAATTAACTTTACCCTTGTTGGAAATGCAGGTAAAGAAGGGTTTGGCGACTGGGCAGTGTGTAAGGGACCAAAACCGTTCTACTGGGGAGCATCCTGGCTTGTGGCTGCAAAGAATACGGACAATCCAAAGCATATCAAAGAGATTTTCGAGCTGCTTTCCTGTGACCGGGATACCATGAAGAAGATTGCTGTGGATACAATGACATTCGTAAATAATACAGAAGTCATGAATGAGATTGCAGAGGATCCGAACAGCGGTCTGGATTTCCTGGGCGGACAGAATCATATTGCACTGTTCAGCGAAGTAGCACCAACTATCAATTATAATAACATATGCGCATATGACCAGGGCTGTACGTTAGATATCATTTACTCCTTCGGGGATTATTTCCTTGGGAATATCTCTCTGGATGAAGCAAAGAAAGCATTTGAAACAGCAATCAAAGAAAGATATCCAAATCTGACGGATATTGTCTGGCCGGATTAAAAAAAGAAAAATGTTGAGTGACCGGGCATGGTGGAAATGTTCCGCCTGCCCGGAAAAAAGTTCGGGAAAGCGAGAGTAAGGAAATGGGAGAAAAAGGAGAAAGTTTCGGGGATCGTCATGATGATACCGTTTATTTTTTAATGACATATAAATCAGAAATTGCGATGCAGAATATGGAGAGGCTGCAGAAGCTGATTTATTTTTTTGCCATTGTTTATTTTGCTTCTTTGGTATTTTCGTATGTGATGGTATATGATTTTCAGCTTCATCCGTCGTATTTTCTGGTACCGCTGTTTTTGATTATTTGCTGGAAAATTACAGATATATTACGCAGAAAACCGGAGGGGGTTCCTTTTGGCGTGGTCAGAGGGTTTGCATTTTCTTTCTTTCTGATTTTGGCAATGCTTGTCATCTATATAGACGGATACGCTTATCCGAATAGTCCGACTGTTCTGGTTCCGCTTCTGATTTTGTCGATTTCTGCATTTTATATCGATTATTTGCTGGCGTTCGTTGCACTGGAAGCTGTAATCATGGTCATGTATATCGTTTACAATGTGTTTGTAAGGGATTGGACAATTCTTCCGTCAGGTGCGTGCATCTGCCTGAGTGCTGCAATGGTCGGTGTGTATTCCTACTGGGTAATACTGTGTGACCATACATACAGTGCTTATGACAAGCGTGTATTGAAGGATGAGGGAAGCAGGGACCTGCTTACCGGTCTTTATAACAAGGTTTCGTTTGAACGTGAGGTAAAAAGTTATCTGGCAGGCCGTACTGAGGAAGGGCTGGGCGTTCTGATGATTATTGACTTTGATAATTTTAAGCGTGTAAATGATAATTATGGTCATTTGGTGGGAGATGAAATATTAAAGAAATTTGGCGAAATCCTAAAGAAAAATTTTCGTGTGACAGATATTGTGGGAAGAATCGGCGGAGATGAGTTCATGGTGCTTATGACTGGTTCTGTACCGGAAAATATTATAGATATGAGATGCAGTACCATAGAGCATGAGCTGCAGACAACGACCATAGGTGATGCAGGGGGCTTTTCGTGCAGTATTGGAGTTGCTGTGGATAAGGCAAAATTTGAATTTGATGAGCTGTATCTGTTTGCAGATGATGCACTTTATCTGGCAAAGGAGCGAGGAAAAGCAACTTATGTGAAACGTCATGCAAATCCGGGCGAAACACCGCCGGAGCATAAGGAATAACAGGACTTGTGGAAAGAAGGACGCTTCTGAAAGATTTGGGTAAAGGCAGGTATCGCAAATGACTAAAAAAAGAAAGGAAAAAAAGAAGAAACAACGTTATTATAGAAAATGGGGTTATATTTTTACGCTTCCGTTTTTTATTGGTTTTTTTGTATTCTTCTTTGTGCCGTTGGCATCTACGGTTTTTTACAGTTTTTACGAATATTATATGGTGGGGCTGATGGAAGTCGGACCAAATTATGTGGGTTTTGACAATTATATCAGCCTGCTTCAGACAGAGCTTCCAAAGTATGCTTTAAATACTTTGATTTTATGGCTGGGAGGATTTGTGCCGCAGATTATTATTTCGCTGCTCCTCGCATCCTGGTTTACGGATGCAAGGCTTGTGGTGCATGGTGCAAAGTTCTTCCGCGTGATTATTTATATGCCGGGCATGATCATGGCATCGGCATGGGCAATGATGTTCTTTACATTGTTTTCAAATGCAGGTCCCATCAATTCGCTTCTTATGACACTTGGCGTGGTGAAGAAGCCGGTTGCATTTATGAGTTCTGTGCTTGGAACAAGGATTTTAATCTGTTTTATGATGTTTTTGATCAATTTGGGAAATTCTACCATTCTTTTGATTGCGACCATTATGGAGCTTGATTTGGATATGTATGAATCTGCAAGGATTGATGGCTGTTCGCATGGGCAGGCATTCCGGAAGGTGGTGGTGCCACTGTTAAGTCCGGTGCTCTCTTATATCGTGATAACGAGCATGGTATCCGGAATCCAGATGTTCGACCTGCCTCAGATTTTAACAGATGGGCAGGGTTCTCCGAACCGTACATCCATGACGCTCATTATGTATCTGAACAGGCATCTTTTGGGAAATAATTATGGACTTGCAGGTGCGCTTTCTGTTTATATTTTTATTGTAAGTGCAATATTATGTTTCTTTATTTACAGGATTTTGAACAAGAAAGAGGAATAGCGTTGAAAGAAAGGGGTGATTCTTATTATAAAGATGAAAAGGTTTATCAGAAGCACAGTTGTCCATCTGGTGCTTTTGATTTTGACAATATTGTGTCTGGTGTTCTTTTTCCTTCTGCTGATCAATGCAACGAAGGATAAGACAGAACTTTTGGGGGATTTTTCCCTGATTCCGGGAACGCATGCTTCCCATAATTTAAAGAGCGTGCTGACGTATGGGGATATTCCTCTTTTGTATGGAATTTTGAACAGCATGATCGTGGCAGCGGGAAGTGCATTTGCAGCTGTATATTCTTCTGTTTTTGCAGCGTATGGTCTTTATATGTATCATTTTAAGCTGCGTAACATTTATTTTGCGGTTGTTATGATGTTTCTTGTAATGCCGCTTCAGGTCTGCACACTTGGTTTCCTGCGTCAGATGGAAAAAATTGGACTGGAGGATCATTTGATGGCTCTGATTCTGCCGTCGTTAGCATCGCCTGCAGTCGTATTCTTTTTGTATAGTTACTTAAAATCTGTTCTGCCAAAATCATATATTGAATCGGCAAGAATAGATGGTGCAGGAGAAATCCGTATTTTTAACCGCATTGTGCTTCCGCTTCTGCGTCCGGCAATGGCGGTACAGGCAATCTTTTCTTTTGTGGCGTCCTGGAATAATTACTTTATTCCTTCGCTCGTCATTGATACCAGAAGGAAAATGACCTTGCCGGTGCTTATTGCCATGATGAGGAATGCGGACTTTATCAAGAAGGATATGGGAAAAACATACATGATGATCTGTATTTCCATTTTTCCTGTGATTCTTGTTTATCTCCTGCTGTCGCGCCAGATTATTGAAGGTGTGATGCAGGGGGCATCATGGAACAATAAGTAAGGTATGGAGTTTATGTTGTGAAAATAATATGAGTGGAAATAGAGGCAGGAATGTTTCGTGCAGTTGAATAGAAATGAGGTGGATATGAGAAATTTGAAGAATCTGAATAAATGGAAAAGAATGGGGAATTTTCTGGGAGCCGTTGTTTTGACGACCGCAATGTTAGCCGGCTGTTCAGGAAATGCGGACAAGACGGAAAGCGGTTCTTCGGAAGTAAAATCAGAGGTGACTTCCGAAGGAAGCTCTGAGGCAGGTTCTGAAGCATCTTCCGGGGCATCATCAGAAACATCATCTGAGGTCAGTGAAACGTCCGAAGAAACAGGGGTGCAGTTTCCGGTAACATTGACGCCGGGGTATGGTTCCGTAGGAACGCCAACGGGCGGCACCATCAAAAAGAATCCTTACGGGGATGATTATAACTGTGATACGCATTTTAATATTCCGGAAGGTTTTTCAGAGGGCCTGGGTGGGTATCAGGATTTGAAACTCCATGTGACCGGAACAGTAACTTCGTATGTTGCCGATAAGGAGCCTGCCGTATATCTTTACGCTATGGATTCCAAGTATGAGAACTGGAACATGGAAACGGTGCCTTTGGAAAAAATGCCGCAGGAGTTTGACATTACCCTGGATATGAAACCTTATATCTGGCAGGGAACACTTGGGGAAATGGGCTTAAAGGTGACTGGCTGCAAAGATGGTTCAGAAGTGGCATGGCAGATAGACAGTGCGCAGTTAGAAGGAAGCGGCTCTCAGGAGGAAGTAAAAGAGGTCAATGTTGAGTTGAAATATACTTTGACAGGAGAAAAGAAAAATATGAAGAAATCTGAAACTGCAGTAGGGAAACATGGGAAGCTGAGCATGAAAAAAGTTTCCGGTTATAAAGCACCTGTGATTACGGATAAGAACGGAAAACCGTTCCAGATGCGCGGAGTAAGCACCCATGGACTTTCCTGGTTCCCGCAGTATGTGAACAAAGATGCCTTCCAGACGTTTCGTGATGAATGGGGCGTGAACCTGATACGGCTTGCTGTTTACAGCCGTGAAGGAGAAAATGCCTATATCCAGAAATGGGCAGACAAGATCAGAAAAGATAATGGAAGTACAGACACCGGCGACAGTGCCGAATATAATGGCAAGCTGATCATGGAGGGTGTAAAGGCTGCAACGGAGCTTGGCATGTACGTTATCATTGACTGGCATGTGCTCAATTATAATCCAAACGAGGATATTAAGGAAGCAGAGAAATTTTTTACAAAGTATGCAAAGAAATATAAGGATTACGATAATGTGCTGTTTGAAATCTGTAATGAGCCGACCGGTACGGAATGGAAGGATGATTCCGGGAAGGATTTGTATACGTATTGTACAAAAATCACAAAGACCATCAGGAAGTGTGGAAGTGATGCAATCGTAATCTGTGGCACGCCGTCTTATTCGGCAAATGTAAATGATGTGATTGGTCATACTTTGAAGGATAAAAATACAATTTATACCTGTCATTTTTATTCCGCCTCACATTATGAAGACCCGCAGAAACGAATGACGGACGCACTGGATGCAGGGGTGCCTGTGATTGTGTCTGAATTTGGAATTTGTACAGCTTCCGGGGACGGAAAATATGATGTGGAAAATGCGGATAAGTGGATTGAAATTTGTGACAAATATAATGTAAGTTTTGCGTGCTGGGCAATCAGCAATTCCAAAGAATCAGCCGCATATTTCCAGACTTCCGAGAGCAGGTCGGACGGTGCATGGACAGAAGAAATGCTTACAAATACAAGCAAATATATCATCAACTGTTACCGGGAACATGAGGAAAAAGAAGGAAAATAATTTCGGAAAAATGTGATTGTGAAAAAGGTCATGAAATTAGTTTTTATGACCTTTTTTTGATATAGAAAAAAGGTCAGATACTTTACAATTATTTCAAATGTGAAATCGGGGATTTATCGCTGCAATTCCGAAATACGAACGAGCGGAACGCAATAAAACGGCAGTACGGTTTTGGATGCGGCGGATTATGGGCGGGCCGTTAAAGCTTGTCCGGAGAAGAAGGTATAAAAATAAAAACAGCAAGGAGGTTACTATGGGAGGGTATCGTTTTTTGGATGAAAATGGAACTTTTGAAATAGATAATCCGGATAACACGAATTATCTATATTTTCCGCTGGCGGGGTTAAAGGGCTTAAAGAGTGCTGTTACTCCGGGTCTGAACGGGGATGCAAAATTAGACCAGGAAAGCTTTTTATATGAGCCGGTCAGCTCGGAGAACTTACACAACAATCGTTCCAGCAGAAATTTCTGGGTAATGGTTGATGGAAAAGAGGTCTGGTCTGCCACAGGACAGTCTGCGGAAGCGGAATTCATGAAAGGCACAGACGATCAGGAAGAAAGTAAGCTGACAGCGGGACAGCTCTGGGTGAAACTGGACCGCAGCTCCCAAAAGTACCAGTTGTCTTCAGAAATCACCATGTTCGTGCCGGTGTCAGAAAATGTAGAGCTGATGCAGGTGAAAATTACAAATGATGCAGACCATGCCAGAAAAATCACCATGGTCACTGGAATTCCGATATACGGAAGAAGTGCGGATAATATCAGGGATCACAGGAATGTGACCAGTATGCTTCACAGGATTTCCGTAACAGAAAGCGGCATTATTGTAACGCCTACCATGTCCTTTGACGAAAAGGGGCACAGAAGAAATCATCGTTCTTATTTTGTATCCGGAAGTACAGGAAACGGAGAAAAACCAGAAGGCTTTTATCCGGACGTGGATTCGTTCCTGGGAGAAGGCGGCAGCTTTACTCATCCGGAAAGTGTATATAAAAATCTGAAAACAGTGGCAGCTGGTGCTTCCGTTGAGGGAAGAGAGGCTGTGGGCGGACTCCGCTTTTCGGAAAAAGAAGTGGCGGCCGGAGAGTCTGTTACATACATTATTTTGGCAGGAATTTCTGATGAACCGGGTGAAATAAAGGAGCTTGAAAATAAATATAATTCATCCGGAGCGTTTGAAACATCTTTGGAAGAAACAAAAGAATACTGGAAAAAGGAAGTCAATGTCCGTTATTCCACAGGAGATAAGGATTTCAATCTTTTGCTCCGCTGGATTTCCACGCAGCCGTTTCTGCGCAGGATTTACGGATGCTCTTTCCTCCCGCATCATGATTACGGGCGCGGCGGCAGAGGCTGGCGTGACCTCTGGCAGGATTGTCTTTCCCTGCTTTTGATGAATCCGGGCGACGTAAGGGAAATGCTCGTGAAGAACATTGGCGGAGTCAGGATAGATGGAACAAATGCGACCATTATTGGTTCAGGAGATGGAAGCTTCATTGCAGACCGGAATGGTATTGCCAGGGTCTGGATGGACCATGCGGTTTGGCCGTTTATGACGATTTTACTTTATATTGAGGAATCCGGGGATTTTGGAATATTAGATGAGCCGGGCGAATATTTCAAGGATGCCCAGACCATGCGTGGTACCGGGTTTGATGAAAAGTGGACCACAGAGGATGGACAAAAGCAGAAAACAAAGGATGGCAGTGTGTATGAAGGTAGCCTTTTAGAGCATCTTCTTTTGGAGCATCTGACTGCATTTTATGAAGTGGGTGAGCATGGCATTTTAAAGCTGCGCGGTGCAGACTGGAATGATGCGCTGGATATGGCGGCAGAGAACGGGGAAAGCGTGGCGTTTTCATGTGCATATGCAGGAAATTTAAGGGATTTAGCAGCTCTTCTTCGTGCTTATGGAGAAAAGACAGGAAAGAAGACCATTTCAGCAGCAAAGGAAATGGAAGTGCTTTTGCGTTATGGCATGGAAAAGGATTATGCTTCTAACGATGAAAAGAAAAACATTTTAGACAGTTACCTGCAGAGCGTCCGTTACACCGTTTCCGGGGAAAAGGCAGAATATTCTCTGGATACAGTGATTGGCGACCTGGAGGAAAAGGCAGAAGCCCTGATGAACCATATCCGTTCTCAGGAATGGCTGGATGACAGTGCAGAAGAAGGCTGGTTCAACAGCTATTACGATAACAGCAGGAACCGCGTGGAGGGCCACTTTGGGGACAACGTGCGCATGATGCTGACCGGTCAGGTGTTTGCAGTAATGAGCGGTACGGCCACAAAGGAGCAGGTCGCAAAAATTACAAAGGCAGCAGACCATTATTTATACAAAAAAGAAGTTGGCGGATATCGTCTGAATACAGATTTTAAAGAATTGAAATTTGACATGGGCAGGATGTTTGGTTTTGCTTATGGCGAAAAGGAGAATGGAGCAGTATTTTCCCATATGACGGTAATGTATGCAAATGCATTGTACCGCAGGGGATTTGTCCATGAGGGTTATAAGGCGCTTTATACCCTGGCAGAGACAGCACTGGATTTTAAAACAAGCAAAATTTTTCCTGGCGTACCGGAGTATTTCAATGCAGAAGGCAGAGGGCTTTACCATTATCTGACCGGTGCTGCGAGCTGGTATATGATGACAGTGATTACAGAAATGTTTGGAGTGAAGGGCGCTTATGGCAGTCTTGCAGTGCAGCCAAAGCTTGTTAAGGAGCAGTTTGATGCAGATGGAAACGCATCTGTTTCCCTGATGTTTGGTGGAAAACAGTTCAAAATTCAGATACAGAATCCGGGGAAGAAGGATTTTGGAGAATACAGTATTGAGAAAGCGGACTGTGATGGCGCAGAAATGAAACTTCCGGCAGATGGTACGGCTGTTCTGGAGAAAGAGAAATTAGATGCCCTGGCAGATGGAGAACATTTGATTACGTTGGTACTGAAGTAAAAACATTGCTGATGATGGCTGGTTTATGATTGGAGTGGGAAGACCATCAAAAAGTAATGAAAATAAAAATAAATCTGAGAGGAGAATGATATGCAGTTTGGATATTTTGATGATGAAAAAAGGGAATATGTGATCACAAATCCAAAAACGCCGGCTCCATGGGCGAATTATCTGGGGTCGCCGGAATATGGTGCGATTATTACGAATGCGGCAGGCGGATATAGTTTTGCAAAATCCGGTGCAAACGGGAGAATCTTAAGATATGTATTTAACCATCTGGATGAACCTGGACGTTACATTTATATCAGGGATAATGAAAGTGGTGACTATTGGTCTGCATCATGGAAACCGGTGGCAAAAAGCTTAGAGGAGTATAAGAGTGAGTGCAGGCATGGAGTTGCATACACAAAGATGCTGGCGCATTACAAGGGCGTACATACGGAGGCAGCTTATTATGTGCCTCTTGGTAAGGAATATGAAGTATGGTCCCTTACAGTGACAAATACATCAAATACAATGAAAGGGCTTACGGTAACGGGCTATGCAGAATTTACCAATCATTCCAATTATGAACAGGATCAGGTAAATTTACAGTATTCCCAGTACATAACCAGAACATTTTTTGAAAAGAACCGCATCATGCAGCAGGTGCATGGTAATCTGGATGCCATTCCGGATGGAACTGAGGTGGATGGCAAAAAAGTTACGGAGCGTTTCTTTGCCCTTTCTGGTGCAGCAGTTTCATCTTATTGTGGTGACAGGGCTGAGTTTTTAGGCGCAGGACGCGGATACGGAAATCCACAGGGCGTGGAGGCAGGCGACCTTGGAGGAAGCCATTGCTACAACGAAAATTCCTGTGGGGCACTTTCCTGTGTAATCGTGTTACAGCCGGGAGAATCAAAGCAGATTTGTTTCCTGGCAGGTGAAAAATATGATAATCAGGCAGAAGAGATTGTAAAGGATTATGAGAATCCGAAGGAGGCAGTGACTGAGGATTTAGAGGCTTTAACGGCTCATTGGGAGGAGCAGCTCTCGCATTTCCAGATAAAAACACCATGTAAGGAATTTGATACTATGATCAATACATGGAATGCGTATAACTGTTTTATGACCTTTATCTGGTCAAGGGCGGCATCTCTTACCTATTGCGGATTAAGAAATGGCTATGGTTACAGGGATACGGTGCAGGATATCCAGGGCGTGATTCATCTGGCTCCGGAAATGGCAGAGGAAAAAATCAGTTTCATGCTTTCTGCACAGGTACATCATGGAGGCGGTCTTCCGCTTGTAAAATTTACGCATAATCCGGGACATGAGGATACGCCGGAGGATGAATCTTATGTAAGTGCGACCGGGCATCCGGCATACCGGGCAGATGATGCCCTGTGGCTGTTCCCGACGGTATATAAATATATAGCTGAAACAGGAAACGTGGCATTTTTGGATAAGGTGATTCCGTTTGCAGATAAGGATGAGGGAACGGTATATGAACACTTGAAACGTGCGCTGGATTTCTCAAAGAACCATCTGGGACCGCATGGAATGCCTGCAGGTCTGTATGCAGACTGGAACGACTGTTTAAGGCTTGGTGCAAACGGAGAATCTACTTTTGTGGCAATGCAGTATTATTATGCAATGACCATCATTAAGGAGTTTGCAAAAGAAAAGGGCGATGACAGCTATTATCAGGAGATAGATGCCGGACAGAAGGAATTTGGGGCTCTTTTAGAGGAGCTTTGCTGGAATGAAGACCGTTATATCAGAGGATTTACGGAAAAGGGCGAAAAGATTGGGGAAAGGACCGCACCAGAGGCGAATATGTGGCTGAATCCACAGAGCTTTTCGGTAATCAGTGGTCTGGCAGATAAAGAAAAGGCGGAAAAGGCATTAAATCAGGTGTATGAACAGCTGAATACAGATTATGGCCTGATTCTGATGGATCCGCCGTATCATGCACATGCATTTGATGGTGCGCTTGCTGTCATCTATAATGCAGGTACAAAGGAAAATGCAGGTATTTTTTCACAGTCACAGGGCTGGATTATTTTGGCAGAAGCTTTGATGGGACATGGAAACAGGGCGTTTACGTATTTTAAGGAAAATGCGCCATCCATGCAGAATGACAGGGCGGAAATCAGGCAGTTAGAGCCGTATTGCTATGGACAGTTTACGGAAGGAAAAGCTTCCAGCCATTTTGGACGTTCCCATGTGCATTGGCTGACAGGAACAGCGTCCACAGTAATGGTCGGCTGCGTGGAAGGAATTTTAGGAATCCGTCCAACGCTCAAAGGTCTTCGGATTTGTCCGTCGGTTCCGGCTGAATGGGAAGAATTTGAAATAGAAAAAGATTTTAGAGGAAAACATCTTCAGATTTGTGTGAAGAACCCCGGTCATGTGGAATCCGGGTGTAAACGGATTGTTTTAAATGGTAGCGACATCCAAGATGATTATATAGATGAATCACTTCTTTCTCCTTGTAACAGAATTGAATTGTGGATGTCGTGAGAGGTTGTAATGCAGCGACCTGCATGTGTAGTTTACTACATTGCAGCTTCTAAAAATACCTTCCTTATGATTTTCCCCACTGGAAACAGCCAGATTCCAGTGGGGAGCTAAAAAGGGCAGAATGCCTTTTTATGAAAAGAATCTATGCATATTCGGAAACAGATGTGGTGGTTCCGGATATGCATTTTCATTTTTGTTTTCTATATTCCAGTGCGTCTGGTAATACTTGTCCCGGAATGCCTTTGGCGTCATGCCGGTCTGTGTCTTGAATACCTGGATAAAGTGGCTCTGTGAGGAGAAAGAAAGGTGGTTTGCAATGTCAATAAGGGAAAAATCACTGTGGCGCAGCAGATTTTTCGCACGTTCCACTTTCTGCTCCCGGATGTAATCAGAAATGGAAATTCCAACTTCTTTTTTAAAAAGCCGGGATAAATAACTTTCTGACAGATCCAGATGTTCTGCAATGTCTTCAATGGTAATACGTTCATTGATATAAGTATAGATGTAGTTCAATGCTTCATTGATTGGTTTCGATGTGGAAAAATTATTTTTCAGCATCTTCATTTTTTTGGCAAAATCGAGTATGGCATAGTCATGAAGCTCAATTACGCCCTGCTCGGTTGCAATGTTGTCTAGCTGCATAATGTAAAAATCAGATAACCGGAACGCATATTCCATCTGCATTCCTGCCTCAATACAGAAACGAGTAGTGAGTGCCAGTGTCACGATCAGGTGGTATTTCAAGTTGGTGACAGGATTTTTTGACAGAACACCCATGCCCTCGTTTTTGGATTGGAAGTGTTTTTCTTTAAAATTCTGTTCCAGACTTTCTATATCCCCGTTTGCGACTGATAAATAAAAAGTAAATTCTTCATTTAGATTTCTGTGAAGCTCTTCGCTATCTCCCAGGTTTGATTCTGCATTCGTCCACATATTTGATAAATTGGAAAGATAGGCAGACGAGTCATTCGTGGGAAGATGTACCATATATTATTCCTCCTTTATGATTTTTTTCGTGTAAATTACCATGATGCCAGAATACGAATGAATCATATAAATGTAACGTAACAGTTCAGCCTTTCCCAAACAGCCCTTAAAAAATCTATATGGATTCACAGGCAGGCTGAATAGTTACAATGTAACAGCAAATCTATTTTATCATTATTGTGAAAAATTTGCAAATATGATATAATAGTCTCATGCTTCGCATGAGCCATTGGGAGTTTGCAAAAGCGGCAAACTCCGGTTATGTCCATTGCTTGCAAGCAAGCTTAAAA
>CADBMP010000093.1 GCA_902795775.1 uncultured Lachnospiraceae bacterium
AAAGAGTATAAAAATATTTATACGGAGGATGCTGCCATGAAAAAAGAAATTGCTTTTATCAAGACCAGAAGAAAATAAAAATTATTATGGTATTGAGGCTGATAGAAAATATTTGCAGTAAGATGCTTCCGCAAGGAGGAGGATTATGGGTGAAAATTTGTATGATACGGCAGAACGTGAAGAACGTCTGGTACTGGTCGGCGTAGCGACAGAAGATAAAATGGAAGTGGAAAAGTCCCTGGATGAGTTAGAGGAGCTTGGGCAGACCGCACAGGCAGTTACGGTCGCAAAGGTAATACAGAGCAGGGAGCGGATTCATCCCGGTACGTACATTGGAAAAGGGAAGATTGAGGAAGTGAAGGAAATGGTGGCAAAGCATCATGCAGATTGTGTGGTCTGTGATGATGAACTGACACCGGCACAGTATCATAATCTGGAGGAACAGCTGGATGTCAAGGTGATTGACCGGACCGTACTGATTTTAGATATTTTTGCGGGGAGGGCTTCCACAAATGAAGGAAAACTGCAGGTGGAGCTTGCACAGCTCCGCTACCGTTCTTCCCATCTGGCGGGGGGACGTTCAAATCTTTCCAGGCTTGGAGGCGGTATTGGAACCAGAGGTCCTGGGGAACAGAAACTGGAAATGGACCGGCGGTTGATCAGGGAGCGGATTTCCTTTGTAAAAAAAGAGCTGGAGCGCGTGCAGAAAAACAGGGAAACCACGAGAAAGAAAAGGCAGAAGAATGCGACACCTGTGGTTGCGATTGTCGGGTATACCAACGCAGGGAAGTCTACGCTTTTGAACCATCTGACCGGTGCAGGTGTTCTGTCTGAAGACAAGCTTTTTGCAACGCTTGACCCGACCACGAGAAAGCTGGAGCTTTCAAACGGGGAGGAACTTTTATTTACGGATACGGTCGGGTTCATAAAAAAGCTGCCGCATCATCTGATACAGGCGTTTCGGAGTACGTTAGAGGAGGCAAAGTTTGCAGATGTGATTTTACATGTGGTGGACTGCTCCAATGATGATATGGATATGCAGATGCGGATTGTGTATGAAACCCTGCAGCGGCTTGAGGTGGGGAATAAACCGGTAGTGACTGCATTTAATAAAATTGACCGTTATACTTCTGCGGAGAGTCTGAAGGACTTAAATGCAGACCGCACTGTCCGGATTTCAGCGAAATTTGGCATAGGGATTGAGGAAATGTTAGAGGCAGTCAGTGATGCGGCAAAGGAGAAAAAGGTTCTGGTGGAAAGGGTGTTTTCCTATGAGGAGGGGAGCCTGGTAAATAAATTACGAAAGACGGGGCAGATTGTCTGTGAGGAATATCGGAACGAGGGAACTTATATCAAGGCATATCTGGACAAAAAATATTTATATCTGTTTGATTCAGGAGAGGAAGAAAAGAACAGGAAAGGGATGGAAAATTAGTGAATTTGATTGTCTGTGTGGATACGAATTGGGGGATTGGCTGGAAGAATCAGCTTTTGGTCAGCATTCCCAGAGATAAAAAGTTGTTTCAGGAGCATACCATGGGAAAGGTCATTTTGGGTGGCAGGAAGACCATGGAGGGGCTGCCGGGAGGAACGGAGTTAAAGGGCAGGAAAAATATTGTCCTGACTGGAAAAAAGGATTATAAGTTTGGAAAAGCAACCATTGTGCACAGTATGGATGAGGCTCTTTTAGAGCTTCAGAATTATGCTTCGGAGGATATTTTTATCATTGGCGGGGGAAAAGTGTACCGCCAGTTCCTGCCGTACTGTGATGTGGCATATGTGACAAAAGTGAATTATAAATATGACGCAGATACCTTTTTTGAGAATCTGGACGCATCGGATGAGTGGGTCATGACGCATGATTCTGAGGAGCAGACATATTATGATATTGAATATTTCTTTACAATTTACCAGAGAAGAGAAAGGGTCATGCGGGGATTGGATACAAATTTCAGGGAAAGGCATGGAGATTGAGGATGAAGGTATTTGTAACGGGTGTGGCGGGACAGCTTGGTTTTGATGTGGTGCAGGAGCTTTTAAAAAGAGGATATGATACAGTGGGAAGCGATATTGGTGCAAAGTCTTCCTTTTCGGATACAGCAGAGGATTCGGGAGAGAAAGCACATGAAACCTCTTTGCCTGAAAAATATGAGTATGTGCCTTTGGATATCACAGATGCGCCTGCAGTGGATGATGTTTTGCAGAAAGTCATGCCGGATGTGGTAATCCATTGTGCGGCATGGACGGCGGTGGATGCTGCAGAGGAGGAAGAAAATAAAGAAAAGGTCATGGCAGTCAATGGAATGGGAACAAAACATATTGCCCTCGCCTGCAAAAAATATGGCTGCAAAATGATATACATCAGTACGGATTACGTGTTTGACGGGCAGGGGGAAAAGCCCTGGGAAGCGGACTGTAAGAAGTTTGCCCCATTAAATGTGTATGGGCAGTCAAAGCTTTTGGGAGAGCAGGAAGTGGTGCAGGCACTGGAAAAGTTTTTCATTGTCCGGATTGCCTGGGTGTTTGGAAGGAATGGAAAAAATTTTATTAAGACCATGCTTTCCCTGGCAAAAAATCATGACAAAATCCGGGTGGTGTCTGACCAGACCGGCACCCCGACTTATACGTTTGACCTTGCAAGGCTTTTGGCAGATATGGCAGAAACGGAAAAATACGGATACTACCATGCTACGAATGAGGGTGGATATATCAGCTGGTATGACTTTACAAAGGAGATTTTTAGGCAGGCATACGAAACAGGTCACAAGGAGTGCAGCGAAGAAGCAATAGAGGTGATTCCGGTCACAACGGAGGAATATGGGGCATCAAAAGCAAAACGCCCGTTCAACAGCAGGCTGGATAAGAGGAAGCTTGTGGAAAATGGCTTTGCGCCGCTGCCGGACTGGAAGGATGCGCTGCACAGGTATTTAAAAGAAATCGGGTATTAGGTATTAGGGCGTGTTTTTAGAAAGGATGGAAAAGATGGGACAGATTACAGTAGAGAAAAATGTGGGCGGCATTGAGGGACTGTGCGTGATCACACCGAAGGTGTTTCGGGATGAGCGCGGTTATTTTGTAGAAATGTATAATAAACGGGATATGGCAGAGGCTGGCCTTACCATGGAATTTGTGCAGGATAACCAGTCGTCTTCTTCTAAGGGGGTACTTCGCGGACTTCACTTTCAAAAGGAGTTTCCGCAGGGAAAGCTTGTGCATGTGACGCAGGGGCGTGTG
>CADBMP010000094.1 GCA_902795775.1 uncultured Lachnospiraceae bacterium
AAACTTTTATATTTCCCCAAGCTTTTCCTCTGCTTTTTTCTTTTTCTTCTCATTCCGGATGATGAACCGTTCATGCCTCCCTTTCCCAATTAAGCCTTTTTCATCATATGCTTCCACATCAAAAACAAGCCTCCTGCCATCTACCTCTAAAAGCTCCGTTTTGCAGGTAATCTTCATCCCCACAGGAGATGCCGATACATGCTCCACATTCATGAGCGTTCCAACGCTTCCTTCTCCATCTTCTAATTCACCGGCAACGCTTTTGTACGCTGTTTCTTCCATAAGGGCAATCATCGCCGGGGTCGCATAGACAGAAAGCTCCCCGCTTCCCATCTCCTTTGCTGTAAGTGCCTCTGTCACGACTGTTTCTTTCATTCCTTTGATTCCTTTTTCTAACATCCCGTCTCTCCTTTTTGTTTATTCGACAGAATGTCCAAAAACCGTCAACAAATTTTTCAATACCACAAATTGTAGTTTCCGGACACTCTGCTGCCAAACCCTCGTGCTGTAAAGTGTAACATAAACATCACTGTGCATCTTCCTCAAACTCTACCACCACATAATACCCTCTGTCATTATGCGTAACATCCTTCACCGTCCCATGCGCCATCCCGTCTTCTGTGGCAATCCGCTCTCCCACCTTAAAGCAGCCGGACATTGCCACCGCCGGCTCTATGATATACGTATAATTCAGTGCTGTCTTTTTTTCACTGACTTCCACTTTATCTCCAGGCTTTACAAGCCCCGGACGCTCCATCTTAAAGGTCATTTCACGCATAATCATCCCTCCTTGTCAAAATCCAGCTGTATTTTCAAGTCCTGTTTCATCTGCAGGGTTCTCCGTATTCTCAAGCCCTATTTCATCTGCAGGGTTCTCCGTATTTTCAAGCCCCGTTTCATCTGCAGGGTTCTCCGTATTCTCAAGCCCCGTTTCATCTGCAGGGTTCTCCGTATTTTCAAGCCCTATTTCATCTACGGGGGGCTCCGTATTTTCAAGCCCTGCATCATTTGCGGCACTGCTCTTCTCCAAAGCCGTACCTCTCCTTACCACCTCAAACTCCGTCAGCAGATGGATTCCGTTCTCCATTGGCTCATACGTCACTTTTAAAGTATCTCCGGCAGAAATCAGAATCAGTTCCTCATTCTCCTTAAACGCCTGCTTATAGACCTGATGCTCCGCATCCTTTACATAGACCATGGTACCATCTTCCGTATCGATAAAACGAACTTCCTCCACCGTAATTTCCTTCGTCTGCAGCTCCTCGTCATTCTTTTTACTGTCAGAACCGGATAGCAGCATCTTCCTGTATTTACTGAATACCTCCGTCTGGCTGGTGGCCGTCGCCACGATGTTATACTGCTCCACATTTACCATGGCATACATCTTAACGAGCCCTGCGGCATCCTTTAGCACCATGATATACGTCGGCTTTCCTGCCACATTGATAAGGCTTGGAAATGAAGCTCTGTAACCCTTTTCCTGCACCGCACCTTCTGCCGAATCCATCGCCGAATGCTCTTCTGCACCGGAAACCTTATAATACTTTGCCTCGCTCGTGCGCTGGTTGATTAAAATAAAACCGATATTGGACTGGTCTCCTGTTACAGAAGTGACACCCGTATAAATCCAGACATCATCCTCTATGATTTTATATCCATAATCATCCGTTGTGACCTTACAGCCCTTCTGTCCAATGACACTGTTCCAGAAACCATCCGAAAACGTACCGTACCAGTCATATTTCTTTGTAGAAAGCACACCGCTGTAAACACAGTCCACCCACGCAGGAATCTTGTCCTTTTTATAATACGTACATTTCCCGTCAATCGGATTGCAGACAATTACGCCCTCCACATCCATTCCATCAAAAAGACCGACCCTCGCAGTCATGGTCGGGCAGATGTAGAACGGCATCCCTTCATCATCAATCTCGAAATGATACCCGGAAATCAGCTTTGTCGGATACAAAAGCTGTACATGACGCTGTAAATTATCATTAAAATACGCAGACGGCACATAGCGCATCCCCTGCTTTAACGGCACATACTCTGCCTCGGAATTGACAGGATTGACCTTCACGTACCCGGGAATTCCGTTCTTCCTGTTGTTGAACCACTTAAAAAAGCTTGCATATTTCAGTGCCGAAACCTTCATTGGCTTTTTTTCTATGCTGATCTGCGTATAGTCCGGTTCCACCTCATACTGGCTGACCACATCTGAAAGTGAGCCAATCTTCCTGTTGCCGAATTTCCTTGCACTTTCCGTATCCATCAGCGCAATATCCGTTACCTGCCTGCTCTCTTTCATATCCTCGCTAAAATCATACTCCTTTACCTCCAAAAGAGAGGCATACCGCCTTGCATTAAAAATCGTAAAACCTATGACGGTCCCTGCTACCATAATGAGAATCATCAGTGCGGCAAGCCCTAAAAAGAATTTGGAAATGTTCGGCAGAAAACGGATTTCTTTGATATGCACCGGCTTTTTCTTTTTAAAGTCCCGTTTCATGGTGCGCACACTGCAGATGATTCCCAGCACCACAAAAATAAAACAAGCTCCGCCCCAGAATGAAGTTTCATGCGGATTGATTGCCGGAAAAACGGCATAATAATATCCAGCCACAAAAATTGCAAAGAAAATACCAATGATAAAATATAATGATTTCTTCATCTGACAAATCCTCCATAAAAAATGATATTCTTATATTTACTTCCGCTTTTTGGACATAACAATATAAAAAAATGTCCACGTTTTTTGGACATAACCTGAAAATTGCCGTTTTTGCAATTTTCATAAGATAAATGCGTCAACATTTATTATATCACATTTTATGGGCATATTTCTAGCATTTCATCACATTTTATGAGCTTATTTTTTGTATTTTTGCACATTTTTTTCGTTTTTATCCATACAGATTCCAGTATATCATTTTTAATCATCTGGACTAATTGATATGCAGGATTTCAGGCACATCTCATAAGTCCAGTGAATTTAAAAACTCAATACTAAGAAACCTTTCTTTTCCATTCTGCATCAAAAATGACGACGTCAAAAACCCCTATATCTTAAACAGACAAAATCGCACGAACAGCCACCAGACAGAGTATATGCACCGGATAGAACCAGTAAAAAAAATAACGTTTCACAAGACTTACCCCCGGAGCCTCCCAAATCCTCTGTAGTTTCCCCGTCTGGCATACGCAGGCCGTCTGCTTTTTCTTGACATGTACCAAAAATCCATGCTCAAGCCGCCGGTCAGAAGAAAGCATAATAAACGGAAGTGCCAGAATTTCATAAAAATCAAGCCCGCCCTGTGCTCCCATGACCACGACCAAAAGCACAAGCTGCTCCGGCTTCCTTTCCCGCCACAAATACATCACAGAAACAAGCACCACTCCCAGATAAGAATAATCAGTCCTCATGACAACAGCTAACACAGATCCGGACAAAAACAAAAGAAACATATATCCCTTTGAAGCAGAAGCCTTTGACAGTCCATAAAGCACCAAAAGGGAGATGCCCAGGGTAAACAATACATTCTGCCCACACAGGGAAAAACAACGGTGATAGACAAATAGATCAAAGGGGACTTCTGAAAGACAGGCAAAAATAAAAATACGAAGGAAATAATTCCTGACATTTCTGGTACATAAAAATCCCTGTACCAAAAGAAAACAGAATAACGGGAAAGAAATTCTTCCAAAAATCCGCATTCCCAGATAAACCGGACGATAAATTACATTTCCACGCAAAAAGCAAAATGCAATATGATCAGAAACCATAGATACCATGGCAAGATACTTTAACACATTCCTTGAAAATCCCAGTCGAAAAAACCTCTGTTCCATATTCTCCCCTTATTTCCAGTACATCGTTTCTTAATCATCTGGACTAATTGACATCTTGCGCCCCTTTGCATAAAAAAAACCTTGTAATCCTGAATGATTACAAGGTAACGGGTTGGGCTGTTCAAATGAACAACAGTCTGTAGGGGAATCGAACCCCTGTTTTCGCCGTGAGAGGGCGACGTCTTAGCCGCTTGACCAACAGACCAAATATTTGTCAGCATCATGTGCCAACAAAAAAAATATACACCAATTAACAATAAATGTCAACCCTTTTTTTAATTTTTTTTATTTTTCTTTTTTTTCATGATGAGGGTCCTCTCCAATTCGGCAGATTGCATTGTAGACCACTGATGTAATCTCTGCATCGGTCTGTGTTGTCTCTGTTTCAAACCGATGAATCAATGCACCTTCCAAAGAGCGTACATACTTTGCCGGCAGA
>CADBMP010000095.1 GCA_902795775.1 uncultured Lachnospiraceae bacterium
GGATGGCCTGGCATTACAGTCCCTGATGTCATCTGCCCACTGCTGCAGACGGAGCTGCCTGGCGATCATCGAAGATTCAGATGCCATGTAGATAACCTCCAAAACATAGTTTGTCTAAAAAATCCAGCTGAACTTTTCAGACTTTTTAAAAGATTATTGCATATGTTTAGATGATTGGAAAGGTACGGACTATGAAACGTTTACGATTGTGTTGTGGTCAATCCTAAAATAGAGCAACAAAACATACGGGCCTTGCGTGACTGCTGTTTGCCTTGTATATTCGTGGTTGATCAGGCTCTCCTTCAGAAAGCTCCATTTCGATCCTGCAAAATCTTTTTTTCCAAGACTATTGTCATTAATGTCAAAAATTCAAACATCCAAGCTCCGTATAGACCATCCCTCTTTTCCCCCTCTCGGAATGCATCAGCGAAACCCTTTCCACCGGAATCGGAAACTCTGGCAGACATTCCGGCGGTTCAAATCTCCCTTTCCTGAAAGAGACTTTCCTCGCCAGCGTGATATGCGGCGAAAATTTCTTCCGGTCAAATGGAATCCCCTGTTCTGAAAGCGCCCTCCGCATACGGCGGACGCAGCTTTCCAGCCCCGGGTGGTTTCCCATCTTCAGCAGATACATCTCTCTGTAATGCTGCAGCCCTTCTGCATGAAGCTGTACGGGACGGAAAGCAACATCTTCCAGCACATCCAGAACATCATCCGGATTTCCATATTCTCCGATAAATGCAAGTGTCAGGTGCAGATTCTCCGGACGGGTGAAGTTTCCCTCCAGCCCGCATTCCTTTAAATCCGCCTGCAGTTCCACAAGCCGGTCAATGATGTTCTCATCAAAATTTGCTGCAATAAATAAACGCATATTTTGTGAACTCCTTTTATTTCTATATTCTAAAAGCTGTTTTATGATATTTCTTTTTTTCTTCCCAAAGAACCCTTCCAGCTCCTCTACAAACTTCAAGATGTCTAAAACAGCAACAGCTTTATGATATATTAATTTCCTCATGTTTTCAATGAAAAACATTGCCCCCGGTACCGATGGGAAAGGAGGATTGCATTGAAGATCATCATCAAAAGCCAGTCCGAACTCCCGATCTATGCACAGATCATGGAACAGATTCTAAAAGGGGAGATTTTTCTGGAAGGTATTACATTCCGGGAAGACCCTGTGACCTAACGGGAAAAAATCGGGTATGTGGGTGAGGTTTCCTATGTTCCTGCAGTTCTTACGAGGAATGACATCAGAATCATTTTAAAAAAATTCTACCGGAGCTTTGATGAAAAGAAATTGCCGACCGGGTTCTCTGTAGAAAAACCGACAATTGACGAAATAATGGTGCATATGCTGCAATGAGAATCATGTTCCTTGCGCGAGACTGCGCTGTACGGACTGCATGCCGGAAGATTTCAATAACTTTTAAAGAAAAAGAGAACATTATGCGTATCCTCCCCGGATTCATTTTCTTTTTCGGTCTCAGCATGCTGCTGGGCTATGGAGCAAAAACACCTGTAGAAATTCTGAAGTTTTTGTTTTCACACAGCATAGAAGCATTTTTGTCCTGCCTGGCCGCTTTCCTTCTTACTGTTTTTCTAAGCAGCATGATTGCAAAGACCAGGGAATAATGATTCTTTCAGGAACCATCCAATCGGGCAGGGAGATGAAAGCACCTCAAAATTGTCCACGCCGACCGGCAGAACAGGAGGCAGGGCGTGTGCATAAAAAATAATTAAAATTACACGATAATCAATCCCTCATCATATTCTTTTATTTTTTCTTCTGCAGCTTCTTCGGAACAAGCAAATTGAACAGAAATATCATCAGCAATCTGCTTATTTGATGCGCCATATCTTCTTGCCGTAACAATCAACTGCACAATTCGTTTTTTATCCGTAATTTCTTCTACCTGCTTTTCGACTCTCTCCTGAACCTGCTTTTCGACTCTCTCCTGAACCTGCTTTTCAGCTCTCTTAACTCTCTCCTCTACCTGTATCTCCACAATCTTCTTTATCTCCGGTGCAAATATCTCCATCAAAGCCTCACTCATAATGCCATCCTCCTTCCTCAGCAACTCAACCAACTCTATATTCGCTCTGACACTCACTTCCAGAACAGAGTCTGCAAATTCTCTTTTTCCCTGCTCGGTAATCTCACTCACTTTTTCCAAAAAATCCAACATTTCCTGCTTCTTCATATGACCAGACAATGCTTTCAGCCACATATGGCTCTCTGCATCCAATTCCCTGTAAACCACAATCTGAACCTCAAAAAGATATTTGTCATCTATTACTCCGGCTATTAAAACTCGAATTTTTAATAGCCATATTTTTTTATGTACTCAAGTTTTTTGTGTTCAAATATGCGAGTCAC
>CADBMP010000096.1 GCA_902795775.1 uncultured Lachnospiraceae bacterium
CGCGTCTTTAGTTCTGCTTCAACGGCATTATATCCGTTCGTCATAAAAATAGTACGCAGAATCTCCGTTCTCCTGTCTGTATTCACATTCAACAGCTCCCAAAATTCTCCCTGTGCAATCATCACAATCTGCTTGAACTGTTTTTCATCAATATTGAGGATTTCCCTGACTTTCTTATTCACCTTTACACATCCCTCAACCGGAAGCTCCCCTTCACAATACAGTACTGCTTTTTCCGGTTCCGTTACAAATTCCCCCTTCTTTCGCAGATTTTTCCTTTCATATGAAGGTTTCCTCCAAACATGATACTTATGTCCCTGGTGGGAAAAATAAAAATCCACGAAACTTTCCACGCCATCCTTTGCATACTCGCTCCTAAGATTTTTAGTATCCCGGAACCTTCCACTGGTCTTTCCATACAGTGCAAAACAAATGGCATCAAATATCATTGTCTTTCCTGCTCCCGTATCTCCGGAAATCAGGAACAGCCCCTTTTCCTCAAACTGTTCAAAATCAATGGCCGGCATCTGATCTGCATACGGACCAAATGCACTAATCAAAAGCTTTACCGGTTTCACTGGATAACACCTGCCTTTCTGCCTGCTTCCTCCATGACCTTTTCTTCTTCTTCGCTCATATCACAGTCATACATCAACTGATAAAACTCCCGTATCAGCTCCTGAAATGATTTGTTCTGCCCAGTTTCCACAATCTCTGCCTGTTCTGCCTCCCTGGTATGCGAATTCTCATAATCAATTTTTATGGTATTCGGATACGTCTGCTGAATAATTCCCATTGCATCATCAATGATATCCTCATCCGTCAGGGTGACATACATAAAATCTTCCGGATCTGTTACATTTTCTTTCTTTAATAGCGTTTCCAGTTTTCCTTTAATATGCCTCATGTCACGCTTTGGCTGCAGCGGGACAAGCTCTATCCGGAGGTCGTTTTTTTCACGAATGGTAATCAGCGGAACCGATTTTTCACTTCCTGCCTCGCTTAAAGAATATTTCAAAGGGGAGCCCGAATACCTTACAGCCTCTCTCCCGACACTTTGTGGAGAATGTATATGCCCCAATGCGGCATAATCAAATTTATCAAACAAATCATACCCAATTTTTTCCACAAGGCCCACGCTTTTTGTTCCAATTCCTTCCGAGCCGCCAAGTACCGGGTCACTGCCTTTGCCTGCCACGAACTGATGCGCAACCAGAAGATTACATTTTTTTTCGTCAATATCTGCACTTTTTAAGACTACCTTTACTGCATCCTCATAGGTTTCCACAGTTTCCTCCGGGAAATAATGCTTCACCTGGGATGCCTTTATGAACGGCAGCAGATAAACATTGATTTCCGTACCGCCAGCCCGGAACACATGCCCAGCCAGATGCCCGTCAAATTTTGCAGAAATGAAAATCCCGCTGTTTTTAAAGATTCTGCTTCCAAAATTCAGCCTGTCATCAGAATCATGGTTCCCACTGATCATAAAAACGGTTACTTTCTTTTCCACAAGCGCATTCAAAAAATAATCCAAAAGCTTCGTTGCCGCCTCGCTCGGAACCGATTTATCATATACATCTCCCGCAATCAGAACCGCATCTACTGATTTTTCATCTGTTATTTTTAATATTTCATCCAGAATATACCTCTGATCCTCCACCAGATCAAAACCGCCCACAGCTTTTCCCAAATGCAGGTCTCCTAAATGTAATAATCTCATATGCTGCCTCCTATTTTCCTTTTGCCTTTTTATGTGCAGCAAGCTCGCCCAAAAGCATCCAGCCAGTCTCCGTAATCTGGCGTTCGGATTCGTTCAACTCTTCATAAGAGCGGATCATTGGATGCGTCCGCTTTTCTTCATCAATTTCGCTGCCGTAATTAAAATTATGTATCTTATAGAACCGGAGGTTCCTGATATGCTCCAGACGCCGGAGTTTTTCCCGCTCCTCCCCCTCTGTCGCAGCAAATGCATCTGCAGCGCGCTGAAGGATGTCAGAAGGAATCTCATCAAAAGGACGCTCCGGAGCCTCATCTCCAAGCAGAAGACGGATTTTGATACTGATATGATCCGTCGTAATATAATTTCCATCCTTTGTCAGACTGCTGATGTCTTCCCACAGGGGAACATTTCCACCCTGAAAGAAACGGAACAGCTCATGTCTGCAAAGAGCCATATCGCTCAATGTATTATGAAGGACAAATGCCGGCGTAAGAAGATCCCTTGCGCGCCCAAAGGAAGTCGCAACTCCGCGGACATTACTGTTGTAAATATATAATTCCCCCCTGATTGCAAAAAACTTCTGAATGGTGTGCAGAATCTCAATATTCTCCCATTCGGAGTCTGCACAAAGGATAATGCGGTCCGCTTCATTGACAAGCTTTTCATCATGATTCCATGGATTGTTATGAAAAATGATGCTGTCCCTTTCCTCAGAATGTTTATTTAGTGAAACAAAGTCCGACAGGCGTTTGCGGTTCCTGCAATACTCGCTGCCGTCTCCAAAAACATGATAGCTTATGACCTGGTCCTCGGAAATCACATTCAGCTCCAGTGCCCGGTCAAGGATGACCCTTCCTGCCACCCCAAAACCTATGATCAGGATGGATTCCCTCTTGTTTTTTACCGGAAACTGCTGCCAGAAAACCCGCGCGGTACAGTCGGTAAGGGAAAAGAAATTGATATTCATGGGATGGTGCGCCGGCGTAAAATTTGCAAGACAGATAATGGATACTCCTTTATCTGCCAAATCTACGGCATCCAAAAAATTTTCCATTTCATTTTCCTTCATGCAGAGAAGATGGGCATCGTAAAGAGAGCCCCGCCGTTCTAAAATTTCCTGTACGGTCCAAAGCACAGAAACATCTTTTGAGTTTTTTTTGGTTTCTTCTGTTTCGGCATAAATCATCATGGCGTCCGGACGGACCGCTTTTAAGTTTTCTGCAAAGGTCATGGCATAAGAAGATTTGTCTGTAAAGATGTACCATGGCTTATCCACGTTCATTCCCAAAATGAACACAGGACGCATACGCGAAAAGAAATCTGCCATAAAGCCAATAAAAAAACCTAACAGACCAATGCCGATCAACAGGAAGGAGGACGCAATCAGCCTCCCTGCAGGC
>CADBMP010000097.1 GCA_902795775.1 uncultured Lachnospiraceae bacterium
GTTTCCAATGCCGCTGCACCGTAACCGTTCAGCCTTCCCAAAATATTCCTCAATGGACATTCTGTCTCATCCTTGTTATGATCTTCTTTTCCATCCTGCTGACCTGCACCTGGCTGATTCCAAATATTTTTGCCACCTGCGTCTGCGTCATATCATGAAAATAACGATACTGGACAAGCTGCCGTTCCATCTTCTCCAGTCCGCCAAGTAAATCCGAAAGCAAAATTTTATCTAACACCTTATCTTTCTCCGCATCAACAGGTGCACCGTTTTCATTGATGAACGCCTGCCAAAGCCTTTCCCCTGCTCCGGCATATCCCACAGCACTATTTGTTACGTCTGTCACCTGTTCTGCGAAAGAAATATCTCTCCCTTCCGATTCATAAATGATCCGGTCAATGGAATCCACCTCATTTCCGGACTCCATAGCCAACACGATCTCCTCTCTGGATAATCCTGTTGCCCCGGCAATCTCATCAATGGTTGCATTTCTTCCCAGCTCCTGCCCCAGTCTTCCTGCTGCCGCTCCCACCTTCTGGTAATTTTCTTTTATCGTCCTGCTGACCTTTATCATGCCATCATCACGAAGAAACCGTTTTATTTCACCGGAAATCAAAGGAACCGCATACGTGGACAGCTTTACCCCAAAAGCGGTATCGAACCGGTCAATCGCCTTGATCAGTCCAATACACCCAATCTGGAACAGATCCTCCTCATCATATCCCCTTCCGCGAAATCTTTTTACAATGCTCCTGACCAGTCCCAAATTTTCTTCCACGAGCCGGTTTCTGGTCTCCCTGTCTCCTGTGTGTGCTTTTTTTAACCGCTCATTGACATCCATCACACATACCTTACAGGAGGTCTTATGCATCCTGCTCCTCCCTCCCGATTTCTTTCCTCATCACCACGCGCGTCCCCTTGCCCGGCTCCGAATACACCTCCAACGCATCCATAAAGGCCTCCATAAAGGCAAAACCCATTCCTGAACGCTCCCATTCCGGTTTTGTTGTATAAAGAGGCTGCATGGCTTTTTCTATATCCGCAATCCCAACTCCAAAATCTGTAATCTCTACCTCTAATTCCCTGTTTTTAATTTCACAGCGAATCTCAATCTTCCCATGCTTTCCTGCATATCCATGAATAATACTATTGGTCACAGCCTCTGAAACAGCTGTCTTCACATCCGCAAGCTCCTCTAACGTCGGGTCTAACCTCGTTATGTACGCAGCCACTACAGTTCTGGCAAACGCCTCATTTTCTGAAATACTTTCTATGATCAGCTTCATTGCACTACTCCTCCATCTCTTTTCCCAATGGCCCGTGCAGCGTCCGAGCCTATTTTTCTCTATATTTGTCCACACTTTCAAAGCCGGTCAGCTTTTGCTGACTCCTTTCCTTCCGGCGGCTCTGTGGATATTTACAAAATGAACGTAAAACGTTCATTTCTGTGAACGTAAAACGTTCATTTTTGCATATTTTCCAAAGCCTCCTCTGTCGTTTCATATTTTTCCAGGATTTTATATAAGCCTGACAAAAGAAAAATCCGGTCAACTACCTCGCCCACGCCTGCAACTGCCGCCCTGCCACCGGAAAACATTACCTTTTTATATCTTCCCATCAGCATCCCGATTCCGGAGCTGTCCATGAACTTCACCCCTGTAAAATCAAACACAATATTTTTTATCTGCTCTTTTTCAATCAGCGAATCCGAAATCTCCCGGAATCTTTCTGCTGCATGATGGTCTAATTCCTCTGCCAGATAAAAAACAAGACAATCCCCTACTTTCCTGTACCGTCTGTTTTTTTCCAAAAACTGCGCCATATCTGTTTCCTCCCCTTTCTTTTTTGACCAGCCCTCCATACCGTCCTCTCTAATTTTTATTCCGGACAAGGAAAATCAAATTTTCCGAAAAAGAAAAAATCCCACCAGAAAAATAATCTGCAGATTCTGCACCCGCTGCATTTGTATTTTTCTGATGAGATTTTCCTTATCTGACTCCTAATTCCCTAAGACGTGTCTGCGCCTCCGTCACACGCGGCGAATCAGGATAATTGTTTATAATCTGATTATAATACTCCTGTGCTTTTTCCATCTGGGACTGCTGCTGATAACAACGCCCCAGAAAATACATTGCGTCCGTATTATCCCTATTGTAGGAAAGTGCCTTCTCCAACAGCTCAACTGCTTTCACATAATCACGTTTTCCTGCATATTCTCCTTCGCCGTTGTATGCATCCCTTCCCTGCTCAAAAACAGAGTTGGACATTTCCATATAAGTTTCTTCCTTTATTTTATCAAAAACCGCTTTCGCCGTTTCACTGGTCATGATTGCTTCATTGACCTTTGCCAGTGATTCTGCCGCAAGTACCTTGTCCCCATTTTCAAATGCCTGAATTGCAGCCAGGAGGCTTTCATAAGAATCCTTCATGGTGGCTCCGTTTTCATCTCCCTGAAGCTCCTTGTTTTCCTTCTCCAATGCCGCTTTCTCCTTATTCAGTTCTTCAATCTGTGCCTTTAAAGAAGAAACATCACTGTCATTTGCCACTTTTGTTTCACTGTACTTTTTAAAATTTTCATTTTCCTTTTGTAATCTGCTTGCATTGATGTGCGGCATGATCAAAAAGCCCATAAGTGCCATGCCAATGATGACGCCCACAATGACATTGATGAATGGAAGCACAGACGGCTTTTCCTCCTTATACGGAGTAATTATTTTATACGCATCCTGCTCCACCTTTGGAAGTGTCTTGACCGGCTCCGGTTTCGGCGGCTCTGCTGCCACCTTTTTTGGTGCTTCCTCTCCCTTTACATGGACATCCTTTAACTCATTCAAATAACGGATCGTAGTCGTATTCGTGACATCAATTTTTTGTATGTTCAGAAGAAGCTTTTTGGCACGAAGTTTATTATCCCTGCGACCTGTCATCATGTACAGAAGGGCTAACAGCTGATTGGCACGAATAAATTTTGGATTTAGGCCCACCACCTTTTTCAGCTGGATAATTGCCATATCTTCGTCACCATTCTTTGCAGAATTCAATGCCGTATTATACTTTTTGATGGTCTGGTTATACATATCAAGCTTGTTCGGATTTTCCTGAACCGCACGAATATATCCTTCCGCATCATTATATTTCGTCTGGAAATTTGTGCTGATGACCCACTCACTGAGGGCAGAAACCACTTCCCCTTCCTCATAATAAATCAGCCCCAGAAGATTTCTGGCATTTGTATTCATTTTATTAAACTCCAGACTTTGCCGCAGGGAGCGGATTGCTCCTGACAGATCACGCACTTTCGCCTGCTCTAATGCCGTATTGTAATACTGATTGGACATACTGATGACCATACGATGATTGGTAAGATCCTGTCCACAGTTATCACATCTTTTTTTTGCAAAAGCAACCTTTACATTACACCTTGGACAGTTCATACTCCCTCCACCCATTCTACCGTATTATCACCAATTTCTTCTTTTTTTCTCTCTTCCGTATTCTGCACAATTGCATGAATAAGATCCGTAACATCCATGATACTTTTTCCGGTAATGGCATTCTCTGCCCTTTCTATATCAAGACTGGGCTGAAACTTTTCTAACTCTGCTTCAAAATCCATCTTACACTACCTCCATCTATTCTTCAATCCCTCTGACCTCACAAATTCCGACATTTTAAATCAAACTGATCATCTGGATTCCACCACTCTTTGACACGACCTCAATACTGTTCACCTCTTCCTTCACTCTGGTATTTCTTCCGTTCACAGAGAGAGAGGTTCCCGGATACACCACTTTTAAAATGGTGATTTTTGCACTGTGCATCCTTGCAATCTGTTCTGTCAGGTTTTCCCGTTCCTTTTCCAGACGGATGAGCACCTGCTCCTGATTGATTTTCTGACGAATCAGCTTAATTTTTTTCATGTTCAGTTCTTCGTCCGAGCTTTTTGCCAGCAGCATCTCCAGCCTATCCAATGCCTCTGCAAACCTCTGCTGCTCAGTTTCAGCCGCTGCATAATCCTTTTCCAGCTGCACCAGTTCAACCATTGGATTTCCGTCTATGCCGGCGCGGACCGTTGTTTTCACCTCAGACATATTTCCAATGATGGTTGCGCTTATCTCCCGTTCCGCCTTCACTTCCCCGCCAATGATAATGCCAAATTTCCCGGATACAATAATATCCTGTTTTGCAGAAACATAGCTGTTCATGATAGCGTTCGCATTTACATCTCCGCCCGAGTTAATGGAAACCTGCTCAAAGAACTTCCCGGATACGGAACCACCCGCATGGATGACACCTTTATTATTTCCCTGCATCCCGTTCTTCAATACAACATCACACTTTGCGGAAAGCTCTGCCGCTTCCACATAACCATCCACAATAATAGAACCTTTGCTAGAATGAATCCGGACACCGGTAAGAACATTTCCAAACACATGGATATCATTGATGAACTGGATGTCCCCGGTCGAGATGGATGCATCCCCCCTGATTTCCAGAACATCCTCTACGATCAGACGTTCATCTTCATATTTTACCCTGCCTGCTGTTTTTGCAAAATATTCCCTGCCATCGTCAGAAACATAAAAGCCCTTTCCCCTAAGCTTTGCAAGCTCTTTTCCCTTTTGTGCAAGAATTCTTTCCCCCCAGAAATTCTCCCCGTCCCTGCTCGCTGTTGCCGGATGATAAATGACTAATTTATCATTTTCTTCCACAGAAGGCAGATTGCCATAAGCAGAATAATCCACCGAACCATCCTCTAATATTTTTGGTTTTGTATCCACATCTGTATCAAAAAGGAATTCAAACCATCCATCTTTACCGTCTACAGGCTTATTACATTCTGCTACAAGATAGGTCTTTGTAATATCTTTTTCCTCCAGCATACGGCTGATATTTTTATGTATGATGCCGCCCCTGACCTTTTCCTCTGCAAGCTTCCAGACTACATCACGTTTCGTAATGGTTGCAGAAATATCTAATATCCTGGCATATGCCTCCGTTCCGTCCTCATTGATTATTATGCTTACAAATCTGGCACCGTCATTCGCCGTATCTCTCGCCATAGTTTTTCACCCCTTCTTTCTATCGTTAATCTGTCTTTTACATTTTTTCCTAAATACCCATTACCATTCACGGCTTTCCCGGTTCAATTTTAATACACAGCGAATAGCAACAAATATTATAATTCAAAAAACACAATCATATATAGTATATAAAATTTTTGCTCATAATGCAAGTATAATGCATCACGTTTCAACATGAAAGAATAAATTGCGTTATACTTCACACGTCAGTGGAATCAGACAAATTGCCAAAACAACCTTTGGTTGTTTGTGAAAAACAAAGCGGCACCCTGCCCATTGTTCAGAGTACCGCTTTGCTTTTTAATTTCTTCTATTACCGACACAGGAAAGCCTTTCTTAGCTGCCTCTGCCATTTCTCCTACATCACCATTCTTACCTCTGTCACATCCGTAAGTTTGTCCGCAGGAATATAATTCTCCTCCTGCTTTTCCTCATTGATATAAAATTCTTTACAGCCGCTCTCTGCGCCGTCCGGATTTTCTACTTTTATCACGACCTTCTTTCCGCGGAAATTCTTTTCCATGGTAAATTCCTTCCAGTCTGACGGAATGGACGGTGCCACGCGAAGTCCGTCTAAATCAGGACGGATGCCGCAGATTCCTTCCACACAGCCCACCATGCAGGTAGATGCAGTACCAGTCAGCCAGTGCACATGGGAACGTCCATGGAACGGGCTTTCATCTCCCTCTGTGTACTGTCCATGTACATAAGGCTCCAGCTTCCTGACCTCTGCCTTATCATTCTGAGAAGAAGGCGAGCTTTCCTCGAAATACATAAATGCCTTATTTCCATGCCCCAAAAGAGCCTCTGCCAAAATCAGCCAGCCCTGTGTCTGTGAGAAAATTCCACCATTTTCTTTTGTGGATGGCGGGAACAGTCCTGCCAGTGCCCCGTCAAAATAATGATCCACATACGAAGGTGCCATTACCTTTGCACCGTAATCCGTATTCAGCTCCCGCTCCACGGATTCCATGGCAAGCTTTGCCTGTTCATCCGTTGCAAGCCCGGAAATGACTGCCCATGTCTGAGGATTGAGCCACATACTCGCCTCCGGATCTTTCTTTGAGCCAATCAGCTCTCCGGTCTCCTTAAAGCCACGGTTAAAGCGATCCTCCTCCCACCAGAGGTCATTGATCTTTTTGCCGATTTCTGCCTGTGTCTTATCTAAATAAGCAATATATTCTGTATCATTTTTCTTTTCTGCAAACTTGCGCATAATGGTAAATGCATAATACAGCTGCAGTGCCACAAAGGAAGACTCTCCCTGTGCGCCCAGACGCAGGCAGTCGTTCCAGTCTGCATGAAGCCCTGCCGGAAGTCCATGCGGTCCCAGATGGTTCATGGAGAAATCAATGGCTCTCTTTAAATGTTCATAAACACTTGCCTTTTCCTCAATGTTGGACCATGTGATTTCTTCATCTATAAATGCAAGCTGCCCGGTTTCTGCGATGTATTTATATACAGTCGGGAACAGCCAGAGCGCATCGTCTGCGCGGTATGCCGGGTGTCCTGTTTCTTTGACATAATCCGGGTCATCCGGAGTACCTTCATGCCCGGCTCTCTTTTCATGGTCAAAACGCACCAGAGGAAGTCCGCCGCCATTGTCCACCTGTGCAGAAAGCATGAAACGGATTTTTTCCAGGGCAGCTTCCGGATCCGTATGGATCACGCCCTGGATATCCTGTACGGTATCCCTGTAACCATAGCCGTTTCTTTCCCCGCAGTAAACGAAAGAAGCAGCCCTTGACCATGTAAATGTAAGGAAACACTGATATGCATTCCATGTATTCACCATGCTGTTAAATGCGGCACTTGGTGTATTGATTTTAAAGTTGTCAAGCTTTGTATGCCAGAATTTTTTTAATTCCTCAATTTCCTTATCACAGACAGATACATCCTCATAAGCTGCTATGATTTCATCTGCCACAGATTCCTTATGTTTTCCTAAAATGAATGCCATGGTCTTTGTTTCACCAGGCTTTAATTCCAGTGCCGTATGCAGCGCACCACAGCTGTTTTCGTTATAATTGCAGACGCCATCGCACTCTCCGCGCTCTACTGCCACAGGATTTCCGTATCCATGATAAACTCCAAGGAATGCCTCCTTATCCCCATTATAAGAAGTCACCGGCTGTCCTGCCAGGCCAAAGAAACGCTCATTTCCATTACTTCCGTCCGGACCTTTATACCAGTTCGGATTAATCTGCTGGTAAATCTTATTTTTACGGAAACTCGTAACTGTCGTACAGAGTGTGTACTGTAAATTTACCTGGTCCTGATTATAATTATCATCATTAGAAAGCTCCGCATAACCAAATGCAGAAATCTTCCTAGGCTTGTCCGAAGCATTTGTTACTTTCAGGCACCAGACTTCATACACCTTATCAAGAGGCACATAATACATTGCCTCGGATTTTATCCCCTTGTACTCTGTAAACATTTTCGTATAAGCCGTTCCATGATGCACTTCACATTTGTAGGTACTTAAATCTTTTCCGACCGGCTGCCACGAAGCAGACCAGAAATCGCCATCCTCATCATCCCTTAAATACAGATAACGTCCCGGCGTATCATCACTGTTAAAATGATAACGTAAGATTCTTCCATTTGCACCGCTTTTTACAAAACTGTAACCCCCTGCATTGTTTGAAATGATTGCCCCATACTCCGGTGATCCCAGATAGTTGCACCATGGCGCAGGCGTATCCGGTCTGGTAATCACGTACTCTCTGTGTTCCTCATCAAAGTAACCAAAATTCATAAATACATCCTCCTTTTTTTATTTTCGTTTTCACGAAGCAATATCTGTCTTTTATTATAAGCGAAACACACCAAAGGCGCAAGAAAAAACCATGATTGGATGCATATATTTTACTTTTGGCTCTGTCACAACACATGGTTAGTTTTTTAAGAAAAATAAAAAATATCGGTTTTTCATCAGCTAAACTTATGATATCTGCCAAAAATCCTGCATATATGAATTTTTGGCAGATATCATGTAG
This sequence comes from uncultured Lachnospiraceae bacterium, assembly GCA_902795775.1. Classification (GTDB taxonomy): domain Bacteria; phylum Bacillota; class Clostridia; order Lachnospirales; family Lachnospiraceae; genus Butyribacter. The sequence continues at coordinate 8,087 of CADBMP010000097.1, forward strand.
CCGAGGTTATGAAAAACCGATATACTCATAAAGCCTGGTGCGAAATTAAAATGCTGTCCATTCAATTTCTTGCAAATTTCATGATTTTTGCAGAAAACTGCTGTCCTGCTTCCTTTGATTTCCTTAACTTCGGAAGCAGTATCTTTCCAAATGCCGCCACATTCACCACCAGTGCGCCGACCCATGCACCGACCTCTGCAAATGCTGCTGCCCGGAAGCCGATGGTTCCCATGAACAGGGAAATAACCGCAATGCGGATGACCATCTCTAAAACTCCTGACCACATAGGCGGAACCGGGTGTCCCATGCCCTGTACACCGCTCCTTACGACAAACAGACAGTCCACTGCAATGATGGTCAAGCCGCAGATTGGCAGATATTCGCACACAAGACGTACCGGCACTGCCCCGCTGATCAAAAGCTTTGCCAGAACCTCCGGAAAAAAGACCATCACAGAGCCTAACACAATGTACGATACAAATGATATGCCCAGGCAGACTTTTAATCCTTCCTTAATCCGGCGGTATTCTTTTGCTCCATAATTCTGGCTCGTGTAAGCACTCATGGCACCGCCTGCTGTACTGGCAGGATTCATAAATAAATTCAGGTACCTGCTGCAGGTAGAATATGCTGTCGTATAATTGATGCCATATCCATTGACATAATGCTGTACCACCATACAGCCCACCGCTGTAATTGAGTTCATGAATGCCATGGGAAGTCCGTTTCCAATAAGCTCCAAATACACCTTTTTCTCATTTTTGAAATCAGAGGCATGCAGCCTTATCATTTCAATTCCCCATAACCGCCTGAAACAGATTCCGATGGAAACAAACTGGGCAATAACAGTTGCAAAGGCAGCTCCTTCCACGCCCATATGAAATCCGAAGATAAATAACACATCCAGGAAAAGGTTTACGAACGAAGAAAAAATAATCGCCCTGAGCGGCGTCCGGCTGTCTCCCAATGCACGCAGCACAGCTGAACTGATATTATAACAAATGAAAACACTAAGGCTTCCAAAGGAAATATAACCATAGGTCAGACAATCCTTCATCAGCTTTTCATCCGTCTGTAAAAGCCTTAATGCATTCGGCAGAAAAAGAACACCAAAAAGGCTGAGGAATACTGCCATAACAGCTGCCAGCTGAATGGTAGCGGCAATCCTGTGCCGGAGCCCTTCTTCATCTTTTGCACCAAAGCTCTGTGCAATCAGCACACCAAAACCACCTGACAGCCCAAAGGAAAATCCCACAATCAAAAAGAACAGGGTTCCCATATTTCCCACTGATGCAAGTGCCCCATCTCCAATTCCTTTTCCAACAATCATCACATCCACAAAATTATACAACTGCTGAAACATGCTGGTCAGAAGAAGCGGCCAGAAAAATCCCAGAATCTGTTTTGACGGGCTGCCGTTCGTAAAATCAACTACTTTTTTGTCATTCATGCACTTGTCCTCCTTTATTTATACAATCCACCCACAACACAAATCCGGCTGTGATTTTTGTAACAATGGATTGCTCTTTTCATGTAGGACACATTGTAATGGATTTTTTTTCAAAAAAATAGTCATTTCTTATTCTTTTTTGCCCATTTTTTGTTATTTTTTCTGACCCCAAAACCTGCTGTGGTTTTTCTGCCTGAAAAAACTACTGCGGATTGGAATGCAGTTTCCGAAACTCCTTGGGGCTGCATCCGGTCATTTCCCGAAAGACTTTATTAAATGTGGTCGCCGACTGGAACCCAGCCATGAACGCACACTCCGTCACCGAAAGCTTTTCATTGGTAAGGAGCTTGATGGCGTTCTGCACACGTATGCTTGCCAGATACGCCGGAAACGTCGTTTTTGTGTATTCCTTAAAAAGCTTGGAAAAATAATACGGACTGAGCCCGATCTCATCCGCCACCTCCGCCTGTGAGATATTTTCATCATAATGCTCTGAAATAAAGCTGCACGCATTTCTGACATACTCCCACGCCTTATCAGAAAAATGTTCATCCCCAATCAGCTCCCGGTGCTCCCGCATCACATATTCCCCAATGAGCAGCAGAATCCGATAAACAACGATCTTGCATTTTGTTTCTATAAAATACTGCTCCGTTTCATAAATCTCCTTTAACTCGTAAAAATAACCGCAAAGCTTTTCACAAAGCTCCGGCTCCTGTGCCGCAGAAATATAATGGCATTTATTTAAAAACCGCATGGCGGCCGCAAGGTCAATGCTGTTCTCTATGACATTAGAAGAAAACTGTAATAAAAGATAACTGTCCGCCTTCGCATGACTGACCTCGTGAAGCTCCCTGGGCCAGACCAGTATGATATCCCCTGCATCCGTTTCGTAGGTCGTTTCCCCGATTGTGAACCGGCTTCCTGTTTTTTGAAAAAGCACAAATTCCGCAGAGCTGTGCCAGTGAGACGGAAATTTTGCCGGAAGATTATGGTCCCTCACTACAAATCCCTGGATATGGGAGTATCTGATAATTTCTTTTTCCATACGGTTCCTCATTCTTTTCATGCATCGGCGAACAGCCTTGCCTGTTACTTTTTATATTTTAAAATATCCGCAGACCTCTCTCAGCTTCGCGCACGCCTCCATTGTATTCCCGGACTGTGCATGGATTCCTGCCACTGTTGCCCCCATTTCCTCCATGGAAGCATTCGTCTCCTCGCAGCTTGCTGCATTTTCCTCAGAAATAGAAGACAAACTGGAAACAGCGTCCAAAATTTTTTCTTTTTCCTTGTCCAGTTCTATCACCTTAGATGAAATATCACCAATGGCATTTGTATTTTCATTTACTCTCTTTGTCATGACTTTAAAGCTGTCCCTTACCTCCGAAAGCACTTCCCCTTCATTATCAATGGCTTCCTTGATCCGGTTTGAAAATTCCACATTCTGCTCAGAGGAGTTGATAATTTCCATCACAATATTCTGAATTTCCTTTGTGGACTGATCAGACTGGGACGCCAGATTGGAAATTTCAGACGCTACCACTGCAAATCCCCTGCCGGCTTCCCCTGCCCTTGCCGCTTCAATCGAAGCATTCAGGGAAAGAAGTGCTGTCTGGCTTGTAATGGAGGTAATCATTTCCGTAGCTGTCTGGATTTTTCCAACAGCATCTGCAGAAGCCTTAATTCCGTCCACCACATCCTTTGAAATCTCTATCGTCTTCTTATTTGCATCCATCAGGATTCCAATCTTTTCCTTTGCCGTATCACTTTCTTTCTGTACTTCATTGGATGCTGTATTTGCTGTATCTGCAAGCTCATGAATTTTCTGGATTTCATTCCCCATAATCTTCATGCTGGCAGACGTATCCGCAATCTCCCCGGACATCGTTACAGAACCCTGTGCCAGATCATCCACCGCCTTTGTAATTTCATCCGAAGCACTGTTGCATACCTCAACATTATCCATGATCTGTGTCATATTTGAATCAAATATCTGAATATTCTCCATAACGGAAGCAAGAACACTTCTCATGTTCTGCCTGAGCGACATCACAGAAAGTCCCATGTAATTGATTTCATAAATACTGCTGAAAAGCTCATCCTCCTGCGTCATATCGCCCTCAGCCAGAACAGCAGTCGCATTGATAACGCTCATCAGACGTGATTTTATGATACGTGCGACAAGAATGATGATAATGCCAAAAACAAAAACACCAATCAGCGTAATCACAATGGATGAAATGATCCCGCTTCTGATTTCCGCACTGACAGAGCCCTGTGGTTCTCCGGCAAACGCCGCACCTACGACCTTTCCCTCTCCATTCTTTAACGGAACGTAATACCCATAAAACTGCTTTCCGCCAATCACAACTCCTGCCACTTTATGGTCGTTTCCGGCACAAACATCCTGATAAATCGCAGGATCCATCTTTGTTCCTTCCGCACGCTCCCCCTTCTCATTCGTAATAGAAGTAATAAACCTGGTATCACCAATGAAAAGGGTCAGCTCAATATCCTGCCCCTTTAATGCATCGACATAATCATGCTCATACTCGGGTTCTCCCTTATTTACGATATCCCATTCATAATACAGCCGAAGCCCGTTCGCTGCAGCCTCCAGACGGGAGTACGCATTGTTTTCCAGTGTAGATTTTTGTTTTACCGCACTGTAGACATTTAAAAGCACCGCAATCGTTATAAGCGGCACAAAGCCTACCAAAAGTAATGTGAACATCAGTGTCAATTTTTTCTCTTTCATTTTTTTCCTCTCCTTTTTTCATTTTCTTCTGTCCTAAAGCTCTTTCCCACCCACAA
>CADBMP010000098.1 GCA_902795775.1 uncultured Lachnospiraceae bacterium
GGCGAAATACGGGGCTTTTCTTCTGGAACATCTGCAGCAGGTCCGTATATGGATGATATCTGTCCTGATATCTGCCATATTCTTCCTTTTTAACCTGCGCATGGTAATCCACCACTACAGCACGCTGCATACCAACCTGGTCGGAATTGCCTACATCACCATTATGCCCATGATGTTCATTCTTTTTTCGCTGCTCTGCATCATTTTTTACTTCATTGTAAATGCGCTGGTCAACAAGGCAAAGATAGAGGACAGGAACCATATCTTAGAAATGCAGGAGAAACAGTATGAAACCCTGCAGTCCTACATTGATGCCGACGAAAAAGCCAGGCACGATTTCCGTCAGACGCTCTATGCCCTGAAGGAACTTTCCACGCAGAAAAATTATGCTGCCATCGATGATTACCTAAAACACTATATCGACACCCTGCCACAAAAAGAAACAACTGATTTCTGCCGGAAACCTGCCCTGAACGCCCTTTTAAACCACTATGACCACAAAGCAAAGAAACACGATATCAGCACAGACATCCGGATTTTTCTTCCCAAAAATCTTTATATCGATGTTACGGATCTGTGCTCCATTGCCGGGAATATTCTGGAGAATGCCATTATTGCCTGTCTTGATATACCGGAAAACAAACGTTTTATCCATCTGATTATGACCCTGGAACAGGGCGATGAACTGTATATTGCCCTCTCCAACAGCTACAGAGGAAAACTTAGGAAGAAAAAAGACCGCTACCTCTCCACCCATAAGGGCGGAAGCGGCATCGGCCTGATTTCCGTTACTGCCACAGCGGAATGCTACAGCGGAAATGCAAACTTCTCGCATGATGACAATGTATTCTATTCAGATATCATGCTGGTGAACAAGCCAAACGACCGTCTGGCCTGATGGCACCATTTGTTTTCCCCTATTTATACACCACATCATCCAGCACATACTCCGGTTCCACGTCTTTAAAGACAAGCCATCCACAGCCGCCGTCCCCTACCTCTGTACCCGGATTATCCCGCACATCTTCATAGCTTTCTCCTTCTGCAGCAAAGGTCATATGTATCTTTGCTCTCTTTTCTTCCCCGTTATGCACCAGCACCACTTCGTCATTTTCCTGGAATTCTCCCTGTGCCACGCCAACGGAAAGCACCGTTTTCTTTCCATCTGAAAAAGACTCATCCACATACGCCACAGCTTCTTTAGCACTTCCGCACTTTGCAAGTGCATCTGCCCGGTGCTTTTTCCCAAGCTCTATATCCTCTTTCACAAATGCCAGTGTCACATCATCCAGCTCGTCTTCCACATCCATACAAATCCTGTCCATTTCCCCCTGATGTTTCAGCTGGTTTATTTCACCCGGAATCAGCTCCCTGTCCGTATAACGGTCACGGTAAGTAATGGTCTTGAAATATGTACCACGCTCCAGACGCGCACAATTTTTACAAATGACAGCATCTGCAATGGCTTTTGCATTTTCATCCATCGGCTCTCCACAGACCGGGCACGGCTCACCGTTCACGCCATCTTTTCCTTCTATGATGCCCTGTATTTCAGCAGTGGTAAATTCTGAAAGCGGTGCCATGCTTTTTTCCCGGAACCGCTGCCAGCACAGGACACAGACCTCTCCATCCGCAGTTTTTTCACTTCCGGACTTTCCTTTCATTTCTTCACCACAAATTGGGCAGAACTTTGATTCTTTCTTTTTTCCAAATAATCCCATAATTTTATCTCCTTCCTGAATTTTCGCATGATTTTTGAGAAGGCCGAACTATTACAAATATAATAAAATAAAATTACCTTACTGTTGTCTTTTTCTCAGCAGACCATGGACCATATGGTGTAATATGCACCCGGTCCGCCTTCCCGTAAAATGTAAATGCTGCGGAAAGCGGCACCTGTTTTCCCTTGCCATAACCTCCCAGGTTCACATTTTTAAGAACTGCCTTTTTTCCATTCAGCTTCGCAATGGTATAATCGCCGCCATGTGCCCGGACAGCAATGTGCGTTGCTGTGGAACCTTTCTTTAATGTAATGGTGACAGTCGCTGCAGTACGTGAAAAATTAGAACCCGGATGCCACTTTCCAAATGCGTCCCAGTAGCCCGGCCTGTTTCCGGAAAGCTTCTTTGCACCGGATACCTTTACCGAAGCAATGACCGGCTTATCCTTCGGGGCTGTCGGCTGAATCACCGACTTAGACATCGCCGCCTCTTTCGTCACACTCTTTCCTGACTTCAGTTTTTCTGTCACATATCTGGCAAAACGGACCTCATAAAATTTTCCATACTGCAGGCCGGTCAGTTTCAAAGTCTTTCCACTCTGGAAAGTCTTCGTGGACCATTTTTTCGTCTTTTCCACCCGGTAATACACCTTTGTTCCTGTATTGTCTGCAAATGGCGAGCTCCAGCCCACAGGTCCAAAGGTCAGCGTATTTGCCTTCACCGCATCCAGATAATGCTCATCCGTTTTATCCGGCGATGACACATAATAAAATACCGTTTCTTCATTATAAGAAGAAAAGCTGGATACATCCCCGAAGCGATACGTACTTTGCTCGTCACCCTTCGGATAATATGGCTCAATTTCAAATTTCACTTTTGCTGCTCCCACCCCGTCATTCAGTTTGGAAAGCTGCGCCGTTGCCGTGCACGTATATTTCTCTGTCGGGGTTTCTGAATAAAGATCCAGCCCTTCGCCTTCCTCTGCCCCCTGAAAAGATAATCCCCAGCCAAGCCCCTGGCTCGCTGACTGGCTGCCGCCGCTGATATGCCAGGAAAGCTCTGGTACCTTGCTCTCTAATGTATATTGAAAAGTCACTGCTTTTTCCGTCACCTTTGTAATCTCTGCAGTTCCTTTGTAAAGTGCCGTATCTGTGACAGACTTGATTCCTGTCTTAAAATCCACAATCTCTGCAGGTTCCGTCTTTGCCTTGCCAAAGCTCTCAAAAAGTTCTGGAAACAAATGCTGCAGCTCGTATGCATCCCTTGGGGCATTTGCATCCTTCCCCTGCCCGTCCTCTTTCGCCTGGTTATTTCCATCACCTGAAGGTGCAGCCGTGGCACTGCCATTATCACTGGAATTTCCGGACGGAGATGCAGTCTGCGCCGCAGCCGGAGCCGGGTCCGTAATTTTTACCACATTGGAATAATCCGTATTGGCACCGCTCACAATCTTCACGCGGTACCATACATCAAAGGTCAGACCTTCAAACTCCTTACTGCCCACCTTTAAGCTTCCGCTGATGGAATTATAAGTCTTACTTCCAAGGTCCGTCCATGCACCATTTGTATAGCTCTGTACCGTAACCGTTGCAGAATTGAATTTTGCTTTATCATACCCGGAAATGACCAGATACGGCAGATATGTCTCAATTCCCCGCTCTGGCTTTTCCGTAATCACAAAGGTCGCTGCCTCTTCCGAAACAGGCTCTCCCTCTGCCCGGGCTGCCGTACTTTCCAGCCTCATGAGCGGGGACATCACAGGTACTGCAGCAGTCATCGCTGCCAGCAGCATACAAAAACCAGCCTTTTTCCATAATCTCATATACATTTCCTCCTTTACTGATATTTCAATCCCCCTAAACCCTCTGTTAATATTACTATATCTTATTACCACTTTTTTTACAAGCCAAAAAGGGGCTGGAGCACGGAAATCAATTTTTACAAATTTGAACAAAGACGGCTGCGTAATAATCTTGTTCCTGGACCCGCTTACGCTTAGTATTCGCACGCAGCGGTACTAACGCACCAAAGGTGCGAACCAGCACATGATGTCTGGAAATAAAACAAAATGTACCTTTACTGCATATGTAAAGGGCAAGAAGGTCGGCAAAAAAGTCACTGTAAAGGCATGTGCTTATAACCGCGCAGCCGGTAAGGAACTGTAAATAAATTAACTGAACAGGTTGCGTAGGATATTTTCCCGAGTACAAGGAAGAAAACGTAGCTGTACCGAGGTA
>CADBMP010000099.1 GCA_902795775.1 uncultured Lachnospiraceae bacterium
AGGAGATTCTGTTCCGAATACGGAAACGCTGAAGCTTTTGTCAAAGCTCTATGATGTATCAATCAATACGCTGCTCGGCTCGCCAAGAGAGCTTATCTGCCAGTGCTGTGGAATGCCTTTGGAGGATGAGAACATCAGCAGGGAAAAAGACGGTACGATGAACGAAGAATATTGTAAATGGTGTTATGCTGATGGAACCTATACATACAGTGACATGGATCAGTTAATTGATGTTTGTGTCCCGCACATGGCTACTCAGGGGTTCACAGAGGAACAGGCCAGAGAACATATGAAACAGATATTACCAAAACTGGATTATTGGAAAAGATATGATGAGCTGGGTGATGGCGGACAGTTTGAGGAATTTAAGCAAAAACTGGTCGAGGAGATAAACGGTCTCCAAATTGAAGGAATGCCGAAGGTTGAAAAATTGAACGCACTTGTTGGGAAGTATATCAATCTTGTTTATCGGCTTCCGAACGGTGTGGAAGTAAAGCTTCTTGATGATAATACCACATATCTCGGCAATCAGTTGGAATCCGGGTTTGGTGGAGACAGATGCTTCGGAATCGTTGCAAATATGGATTTCATTTTAATCTGTACCTATGAGAAGGATGGTGTAAATCCGGAACTCGTGCTGTATAAGAAAAGGTAAAACACTCATACAGTTGATTTGCACATTTAAAGATGTTTCTTCCGGAACATTGCAGCGGATATTCCAGAAAACGGTGGACGGCAGGGAGGGAAACACGAATCTGTAAGAATCAGATAAAAGCCGTCACCAATGGAATCGTCAAAATGGATAAAATGGTGGTGATGATGGTCGCTTTGCTGCATAACGACTCATCGCCGCCATATTTTTTTATGATCATGGTAACGATACTGCCTACCGGAAGCCCAAACATCAGTATGAACACGCCAAATATCACGTCATTTCCTTTGAGTGCCCTGAACAGAAAGGACGCCAGGACAGGCATGGCGAGCAATGAGATGGCGGCAAAGAGATATATGCGCACTTCAGAAAAAAGCTCCCGAAAGGAGATTTTTGCGACGGATACCCCTATCACCATCATGGAAAGAGGGATGGTGGCATTTCCCATATAGTCGAAGAAACGAAGCACCGTATCATTGGCCTTGTATCCGGAAAAGAACAGTACAAGTGCAAGTACGGAACATACAGTGCCTATATTAAAAAGCCCTTTCACTCCGTTATCACGCTCTTCCGCAGGAAGATGTTTTTGTGCAATAAATACCCCGTATGTATAGAGGAGCAGGTTATAGGCCAGGATATAGAAAGTCACATAGATGATGCTGCCTTCTCCGTAAATACTGGAAATCACCGGTATGCCCATAAATCCTACGTTTGAAAAAATGGTCATGAGGCGATAGATGCCCCGTTGCCCGGCGTCTTTTCCAAGAACTTTGGCCACAGGTATGCTGATAACAATATTTGCCGCAAAATAAATTGCCACAAACATGAGGTTTTCCAAAACGAGATCCATGTCAGCACCGGATGTGGATACGGCACTAAGCGCACCGTTTATCACCAGTGCGGGATTAAAAATGTTGACGACAATTTCGGAAAGCTTTTTATAGCTGACATCGTCCAGCCAGCGTTTTTTGTAGCATAGAAATCCCATGCCCATCATGGCCAGAAGCATCAGCATCCTTTGAAAGATAATCATAATATTCATAATGTTTGTCCACTCATAATACTTACGGGTACGATTACCCGCTTTTCTTTTATTGTACGGTTTTCAAGCTGCGCTGTCAGCATATCACAGGCGCATTTTGCAATGCTCTCTATGTCCTGACGGATAGAGGTGATATTCAAAAGTGTCTTTGCGGCAACAGATACCCCATCGTAACCTATGATGCGTATTTCTTCCGGAATCTTTATTCCCAGTTCGTTTACGGCAAGATATGCCCCCAAAGCCCTCCAGTCGCTGATGGCAAATACGCCGTCAAACTCAAATCCTGTTCCGATCAGATAGCGGATCATCTGTTTGCTTTCTTCCATGACTTCGCGGATCCTTGGGGTATGGATGATCCTGTCTTCGCCTAACTCGATTCCATGTTTCTGATAAACAGAACAAAAACCTTTGAATCTCTCCAGACCTCTGTGGGATATGCCGGAGCCGCCTAAAATAATAGGGTGCAGGCTTCCTTTTCTGTAAAGCTCCTGTGCGGCAAGGACGCCTGCCGCAAACTGGTCGCTCTGTACCTGGCAGATGTCTTCTGTTTCTTCCGGCGGGTCATTGCAGTCTATCCATACATGGGGAATGCGGGGATCCAGAATCCCTTTAATGGAAAGATAATTGCAGGTAATGAAAACTACTCCGCAGACGTTACAGTCATAGATTGTTCTTAATATATCAGGCAGTGCCTCTTTATTGTATCCAAGGTTTGCAGTTATCATGCGCAGGCCGGCTTCTGAAAATGTATCCTGAATGCAGATAGCAAGGGAATGGTAATAGTCGTTTACCTGCGTGTCGATTATGACTCCGATTTTTTTTATTCCATAATCCGGCGGGGATGGCAGCTGGTAGCCGCATTCCTGCATTGCCAGAAGGACTTTGGAACGCGTGGATTCAGAAACGCGGGAATCATTGTTCATAACGCGGGATACTGTTGCGGTAGATACGCCGCAGTGCGAAGCGACAGTCTGTATGGAAACATCTTTTCTTTGTGCCATTTTAGTTTTCTCCCATTAACGATTCATTCTGAATTACTTTTTATAAGTGTTTCATACGGTTATAGTTCTTTTTTATAATAACATAAATTTTATGTGTGTGGACAATTTTTGTGTAAATTTACATGATATTGTGAAAAATATACAAAATCAACCGTCATTATCTGTAAATTTAATACAAAAATGTAAAAAAAACAGAAAAAAAGCTTGCATTTTTGTGACTGGTAATTTACATTACAAAATGTAAGTATTACATGAAAGAAATGCAAAATTACATTTTAAAAATGAAAGGAGATAAAAGTTATGGCAAAAGATTATGTAAGGAACTGTAAATAAATTAACTGAACAGGTTGCGTAGGATATTTTCCCGAGTACAAGGAAGAAAACGTAGCTGTACCGAGGTA
>CADBMP010000100.1 GCA_902795775.1 uncultured Lachnospiraceae bacterium
GAATTTTTTCTCCTTTCAACACGCATCTCACTTTTCTATTTTTTCCAAAGTAATGATTCTTAAACATATACTTTGTTATTATATACTATTTTTTTTTAATTTAAAAGGACTTTTTCTATTTTTGTCGAAAAAGTTTATAATGCCGTTTTTTTTTTCTGGTTTATCTGGCATTTTGCACGATTTGACTTTCTTTACGATTTTCTTTATAATTAAAATAATTGCACAAACATATGAAGTATAGCAAAAAACAATTCATTTTGCCGCCATAAGATACATATGGCAGAAACGAGGCGACTATGGTTTACCCGGGCAGACAGACATTATCCACAATACGCAGGGAAGAAAGACAGATCAGCAAAAATGCAGGACTTTTCTGCAGCCGGATCGTACTTTTATTCTTTCTTTTTTTCCTGTTTTTTTTCCTGCGTCCTACTGCAATCTATCTTTTTACTGCCTTTGCCTTTTTTCCCACAATCCTCGCATGGCTTTTTTCACGCAACAAACCCAGGGAACAGGCCGTCATTTTAGAGTCTTGTGCCAAAAAATATTTTTATACCCCTTCTCATTATACCGGAGAAAGATATACCAGTATTTTTATTTTTTTTGCCTTAGTATTCTGGCAGTTCATGCTGCTCCGGCAGAACCTGGATCCTGCCATTATACAAAAGGCACCTGCAGTCTGCATGTTTTTTTATCTTGTTACACGCTTTATCGTTACTGAAATTGTAAAAAAACAAATTAACAGATATTATGAAACCTTAGAATGTTTAGAACTCGAATAGGACAAACGGAACGCCATATCCTCCCGGCGAAACCGGTATATCTTTTTCAGGCAGAGGATATGGAACACCGTACCGTCAGTCTTTTATGATAACAACATTTTTTCACCAAAGGAATTATCCACCAACTCATCAAACACAGAAAAGTCAAACTCTTCTCCCTGAACCGCCATCCGGTCCATCTTATCAAAATAATCCTCTGTTTTTACCAAAGAAACATCCTCTGCTGCTTTCCCGGAAACACTTTCTTTCTCCGAAACCTCCGTTCCTGCCACATTCTTTAACAAGGACACCTTATCTCCCAAAAGCTCTGCTGCCCTGCCGGACACCTGACCAGAAAAATACTCATAAATTTCTTTGACCGTCTTGTAGGTGAGGCTGGAGATATCTTCCGTTTTTGCAGCTTCCTCCAACACGCCCGAAAGCTTTTCCGCCATCTGCGCCGCCTGCCAGGAAGACGAAACATCCTGATCCAGACCGGTGACGCCGGAAGTGCCGGAATTCGCCTTATTTAAGCAGGATTCCAATATTTTTGCAAAACTGCTTACCGATTCCGTTCCCTGAACCCCGGTCAATCCACCAAGCGAACCCAGTAAAGACGTATCCAGTACAGAGCCAACCGAACCGGAAAAAGCTGTGTTTGCAAGCGAAGAAATCGCACTCAACGAAGACGATTCACTGCTATTGTTCCCAGATAACGCATTGAACATGGTACTTGCAGAATTATTATTAATCAGCCACTGATAATACAAATCCTTATCACTTAATGTTATGTTTGAAACCGCCATTTTTCTTTACACCTCTTTTATTTATTAGACAGAAACTTTTGTATCCACCACAAAACATATAAATTAAGTATATCACACTGCCGAAAAGAAAACAAGCATAACCTTTGACCCGTTCACCTGCAATCCACGATTTTAAAATCTATCCCCCCGTACCTTTCATTGATCTGTGGACAATACAAAATATCCACCTCCACATCCGGGATATATCCTGCTTTCATCTGTTCCCAGACCGCTTCCCCATACCGCTCCCTGACCGCATTTCCAAGGTGAAGCTCGCACCGGAAATCCACCGCAGAATAGATTGCACCGCCTTCGTCAAGACGCAGCCTTGCAATCTGGTTCTCCTGCCCGCAAAGGCTCATGGAAGATACCCGAAGTCCCCTTTTCGCAAACAGAACCTCGTTATTTTCCTGTCCAAAAGGTTCTAAATAAGAAAGCTCCTGCACCAGATGCTCATCCACCTCTCCAAGAGGCAGCTCCATGTCAAAGGAAACACTTTCCACAAAATCTTCTTTTGAAAGCGTACAGTTCTCATTTAACTTCCGGTAAAGTGCTTCAAAGTTTTTCTCCTCCACTGAAAGGCCCGCAGCCAGCGCATGTCCCCCAAACTCAATCAAAAGCCCGCTGCATTTATTTAATTCCTGCTGCATATGATATCCCGGAATGGAACGCCCGGAGCCTTTTAACCCACGCTCCCCGCGTGTCAGTACGATTACCGGATGATAATAACGCTCTTTCAAACGGCCTGCCACAATTCCTGCAATGCTTTCATGGCAATTCTCCAAAAGCACCACATATACCTTATCCTGCGCAAAATCCTCAGCCTCTATCATCTGTACTGCTTTCTCCTCTGCCTCACTGGTATGTCTTTTTCTTTCTTCATTTAACAACACCAGCTTAGCTGAAATTTCTGCCGCCCTTCCTGCATCCTCCTCTAAAAACAGCTCCAGTCCTGTTTTTGCATCTGCAAGCCGTCCTGCCGCATTGATACATGGACCAATCCGGAATCCCACCTCTCCCACGCCGATTTTCCTTTGGAACCCCTGTGCCTTAATCAAGGCATGTAACCCTGTATTTTGTGGATGTTCTAAAAGTTCCAGTCCATTTTTCACCAAAATCCTGTTCTCATCCTTTAAGGGCACTACATCACAAATGGTCGCTATGGCAGCGAACGGCAGAAATTGCTCCACTGCATCTGTCCTTCCTGCCCGCTTAAATAGCTCTGACATCACCTTAAATGCAATGCCGGCACCACACAGCTCCTTGAACGGGTAGGAACAGTCCGCCTGCTTTGGGTCCACCACCGCATCTGCAGGCGGAATCAGCCAGTCCCCGTCTTTTTTCGGAACTTCATGGTGGTCGGTCACGACTACAAAAAGTCCAAGCTCTTTCGCCCTTGCAATGGCATCGTATGCTGAAATCCCATTATCACAAGTCAAAAGCATATCATACCCTTCTTCATATGCTTCTTCCGCCATATAATCCCTCATGCCATATCCGTCTTTTACGCGGTGTGGAATCCGGCTGTCTGCATTTCCACCCAAAAGCCTTATGCCGCGTACAAAAATATAGGTCGAGGTAATTCCATCCACATCATAATCACCGACCACCTTAATCCTCTTTTTTTCCAATATCATCTGCTCTATCATCCGGACCGCTTTCCAAAAATCCTTCATCTGCCCGGCATCCCGAAGCTCTGTAAGCTCCGGGAACAAAAACCGCTCCATGCTCTCCCAGTCAAAAAGCCCTCTTTTGACTAAAAGCTGTGCCAAAACTTCTGAAATATGATATCTCTGTGCTATCATTCCATATTGTGCCGAATAATTCTTAGACACCCACTTCTTCATAAACCACTTCCCCCGTTCTAAGCTTTTGCATTAAATTCAGTTTTTTCCAAAGCAAAAGGTAAAACATATTTTCATGCCTCATCCATCTTTGCCACAAAGGAACACCATTCCCCCATTTCATTTTTTTCCAGAACGGAAAACCCATTCTGTTCCAATGCCTGCTCCACATCTCCTGACCTCCCGGAAAGGATGCCGGAGGAAATAAATACGCCGTCCTCCCTAAGAAGCCCTTTGACCTTTGGCGTAAGAGCAATGATTACATCTGCCAAAATGTTTGCAACGACCACATGAAACTTCCCGGGATACTCCTTTTGTATCTGCTCTGCATTTTCCAATATATTTGCATGGACCGCCTTCAGCTTTTTTCCGGAAATCCCGTTTTTTTCCGCATTTTCCAATGTACCGGAAACTGCCAGTGGGTCAATATCCAGGGCCAGAACCGATTTTGCACCCAGACGCGCAGAAGTTATGGCTAAAATCCCGCTGCCGCATCCGGCATCCAAAAGCTCCGTTTCCGGCGTGATGTACTTTCTCATGGACAGAAGACAAAGTTTTGTTGTTTCATGCGTCCCGCTCCCAAACGCAGAACCCGGATCAATCTCTATGATGATGTCATTTTCCGAAGCATCTGCCGGAGCCTCCTCCCAGCTCGGCTTTATGATGATGTCCTCTGCCGCACGGAACGGCTTAAAGTTTTCCTTCCATTTGTCCTTCCACAAAGAATCATCCTCCACCGTATAAGTGATTTCCGGCAGCATAATGCCCAAAAGCTCCTTCCGTTCTTCCAACACTCCCATAATTTTCCGAATCCATTCCCCGGCAGGAAGTACCGGCTGTTCCCATTCGTTCTCATCCCGCAGGGAAGAACCGGTGCTGTAAAACTCCCTGTCTGTTTCTTCATTTTCCGGTGCTTCTGTGTAAAAGGTCAGCACAGAGGTTCCATCATCCACTCCCATATCCTTTGGAATATCTGTATACATTGCCCTTTCCTCTTTTTTAGAGAGAGGAACGTGGTCTGTAATCTCATATCCGCCAATGCCGCACTCCACCAGAACTTCGCCAATGCTGTCCGCATCCTTTGTCGTCGTATGTACCTCATATTTTATCCACTTCATAAAAATCCCCCTTGCCGTTACTTAATATACGATGTACTTAGGAACTGTAAATAAATTAACTGAACAGGTTGCGTAGGATATTTTCCCGAGTACAAGGAAGAAAACGTAGCTGTACCGAGGTA
>CADBMP010000101.1 GCA_902795775.1 uncultured Lachnospiraceae bacterium
ACCATTTTCAACAAGGATGTTTAAACGTTTCAAAATATCAAGGTACATGGTTTCCAATTCCTTGCGCTTTGCCGAATCAATTTCGTATTCCGGCAGCTTTTTTTCCAGATTTTTGTTTGTTCCGTTCTGTCCGGGAGAGAAGTGCTCATTTCCCCTGCGGACAATCTTTTCCTTGCCGGTATAATGTTTGTGAAAGACTTCGTTCAGCAGCGGGAGCAAAAGTTCATCGCACTCGATATACATGGTCCGGTACGCATCATCATATGGTGTATTTGATTCCATGCCTGTCAAAAGGATTGCACCTCCTGATTTAATATTATGATTCTGCGGTAAAAAAATAAAAACACATCCATATAAGAAAATCTTATACAAATGGTGATTTTATTCCTTTCTGTCTTTGCATCATATTATTGTGATATCAAAAGTATATCAAATTTCAGGCAGGTATTCAAGAATAACATTTTGGCGTTAGAGATTCTGGTATATCGTTTCTTAAATTAACTGACCCATTCGTTTGTCTAAATTTCCGAATCATACACAGCTCAAAGCCTGGACGCTGCCCGCTGCGACTGCGTTTTGAGCCGGCATGTTCGAAAATTTATCCTGCACGAATGTATCAGTTGCTTAATTTACGATGCACTGGCGAAAAAAGTGGAGGAAAGTGCGAAAACGGGACTTGAAAATCAAATAAATTTGTGATTTTTTTATTAAATAACTGGCATATTCTCTTGCTTTTTTTATAATGCCATATTATAATACAAATAACCTATTAACTGAAACAGACAATGATACTTGCAGGTGGAAGTTTTTGCCGGCAGGTCTTACACAGATTTGAAATTTTATTTAATGAAAAGAAAGGGGAAGATGTTATGAAAAAGTATGAAAGACCAGACGCTGTTGTGATTGATGAGGTGAGCGAGGGCGTTTATGCAGCAAGTGGTGCTACCTGCTGGAAACCGGGCATTAAGCAGACTCAGGATTGGAATGGTCAGGCAGCAGTTTATGAGATTTCACTGTCTCATACAAATAAAGTTACTCATTTTTCAGAGTCATGTACCATACAGGTTTACTTTGGCGGATCGATTATTACGAGTGCATGGGCTGAGGGAACTGGAAATTATGAGGTCAAGGATGTTGGAAGCAATACTCTTACGATTAAGCGTATCCATCATGCAAATGGTGAATATTCTGGTGACGAGGTTACTTACAAGCTGTTCGCATTTGCAGGGGATGAGGCAGGCACAAAGGCACTTACGAAGGAGCCGTCAGTTACAGTGTTAGCTTGTGAAAAGACAGGTACTCCAAATTACCCGGATATTGACTAATGGCAGATGCTTTTGCCGTTCACATCATTATTTGATTTTAAGAAAATCCAAACGGGAATGGAAATTCAGAATACAGGAAGACTTTGCGCACTTCCTGTATTTTTTTGTCAGAAAAAATAAGTTATCATGGTGGGTTCTGTCTTTCTTAAAATCCGCTTTTGGGAAGTTTGGCATAGGAAGATTACGGATGGCAGTTTGAGAGCCATTTGTCGATTTCGTCCCGTATGGTTTCTGCCGCAGACGGCTGTGGTGTGCAGTGGAGCTCTGCCATGAAAATTTCTGGAAACAAATTTTCGGCAAAACATATCTGTTTTTTTAAAAGCGGTTCTGTCCAGTTCGGGGAAATCAGCCGCTGCAGGAAAGAGAGGATTTTCTGGTCATTGGAAAGCTCCTTGATAAAGTCTGTCCCTGCCCGCCGTAGAAATATAATGCCGCCCAGAGGGAGGCTTCCGGTGTCATATATCCCGGAGGTGCCGTTCCATGGAATGCCATGTACAGTTGGGATTCCGTTCTTTATGGAAAGCAGGTTCACATCTCCGTTCAGGTTCCGTATCTCATTTTGCCAAAGTTTTGTCCAGAGAGCGGCATGTGTGGATTTTCCTGTCCCGGAGCAGGCGGAAAAGAGCCATGCCCTGTCACGGTAACAAATGGATGCGGAGTGGATCAGATAATATCCCCGCAGCATGGCGGCGTAGGAAAAGACCAGCCGGATGGCGTGGAACACATCATAACGCATGGTATCGTCCATTTCTCCTGTCAGATAAAAGTATGCAGCAGAGCCATCTTTTGGAAAAAGGATGCAGTTGATTTTTTCAGAAGATGGCTGTTTAAAAAGATATCCATCTTCAAAGGAAAAAAGCTGCATATCAAAATGGTCGATCAATAAAGTGCCCTTTTTCATGGGCTGTGGTGCATCTTCCGGAATAAAGTAAAAATGCAGGTGTTCTGGTTTGGGTAATATGTCTTTTTTCGGGGACTTCGGAATTTTAAAAGAGAATAATTCTTTGGAAAAAAGTGCTGTTTCTCCATGTAATTCCAGTATCATGTCTGCAATGGAAATGATGAGGGAAGGCTCTTTTTCTGCCAGAGTGTCCGGATGATTGTGTGAAACTGGAGTTTCTACAGTCAGAATATCCGGATGATTGCGTGAAAGAGGTGTTTCCTCAGTCAGTATGTCCTGTTTTTGGAGAATATCTAAAAATGCGCGTATATCTTTTTTTATCTCCGGCAGTTCGGAAACCGGAAGTTCATATTCTTTGCAGACAAGTTCTGCCAGTCTGTCAGAAAGCTCCTGCATGTCCAGTTCTGCCAGGTTTCCAGAAAACTCCTGCATGCCTGATTCTGCCAGATTATCAGAGAGCTCCTGCATGTCCAGTTCTTCCTGTCTTCCGGAAAGGTTCTGTTTGTCCATTTTTTTAAGTACATCCCAAAGAAACGCCCCTGTGCCGTCAAGCCGCATCTGGTGGCGGAATGAGGCAATCCCTGCGCCAAAGGGGAGCAGGTACGGTGTACCGGATAAGGTCTGTAAGGTGTAGTCTGGATTCAGATACAATGTGGCAGTCCTCCTTATGTTTACAAATCTGATGGTTGTATGATACAATAGGCTCATGCTCTGCATGAGCCATTCGGAGTTTGCAAAAGCAGCAAACTCTGTTATGTCCAAAAAGCGTGGACATTTTTATGGATAATAGACTCATGCTCTGCATGAGCCATTCGGAGTTTGCAAAAGCAGCAAACTCTGTTATGTCCAAAAAGCGTGGACAAATAACACACACATTATAGCATACCCATAAAAGTGGTTCAAGGAAGATGTAATGTGTAACAAGCTTATCGGTGTAAACGGCAGGAGATGAATGAATGAAAGAGAAAATGCGTTTTTACATAAAAAGAATTAAAGAGGGCAGGCTTCAGGAGATGTGGAAGCAGGTGCTCTGGATTTACCAGTATGCAAAAAAATACTGGCTTGTCATGGTTTTTTATACGGCACTTGGTTTTGTGGGGACGGGCATTGGCCTGTTCACCAGCTGGGTTTCAAAAGATCTGGTGGATATCATTACCGGATACCAGACGGGAAGGGTCATACAAGTCTTTGCCATCATGATTGGCACCAATATCTTTTCTACACTTCTTACCAAGGTTTCGGATTATGTCGGCAGTTATCTGAGCATGAGGGTAGATGCGGAAATCAAAAGTGATATCTTTGAGAAAATACTGGTGACGGACTGGGAATCTCTGACCAATTACCACACAGGCGACCTTCTGGTGCGTTGGAGCTCGGATGCTTCTGCCATTTCCAGCGGGGTGCTTTCTTTTGTCCCGGACCTTCTCATAAACATATTCAGCTTTATCAGCGCATTTGTGATGGTGGCAGTGAATGATGCCTCCTTCATCATCTTTGCATTCCTTGGAATGCCGGTGAGCCTCATTATGTCAAAGACGCTCTTAAAGCGCATGGTGAATAATAATAAAAGAAGTGCCGCCATGGGAGCGAAAATGTCCGGTTTTAACCAGGAAACGTTTTCTAATATCCAGACCATCAAGGCATTTGACCTGATTCATCTTTATACGGACCGGTTAAGAAATATCCAGAAGGATTTTATTAAGATGAAGTTAGAATTTCAAAGGATGTCCATTGGGACCTCCCTGATTCTTTCCACAGTGAGCATGGCGGTGACGTATGCGGCATATGGGTGGGGAATTTACCGCGTCTGGTCCGGTGCCATCAGCTACGGTTCCATGACGATGTTCTTGGGACTTTCCAGTACACTGACCGGTGCGCTCCACAGTCTGACCGGCACGATTCCTACCGTCATCAGTCTTACGACTTCTGCGGGGCGTTTGATGGATATCGTGGAGATGCCGAGGGAGGATTACAGCCATGAGGAGGAAGTAAAGGGCTTCATGGAAAAGAACCGCACAAATGGTGTCAGCTTATATATGAATCGCATTGCTTACGCTTATCATAACGGAAATCAGGTATTTTCAGATGCATCATTAGAGGTGCATCCGCATGAGGCGATTGCGTTGGTGGGACCTTCCGGGGAAGGAAAAACGACCATGATCCGCCTGATCCTTTCCCTGATGCGTTATCAGGGTGGAAATGCGTGGCTCTGCGGCGGGGATAAAACACCGGACGGGGCAGGTGTGGACAAGGTGGAGCTTACTCCGTCCACCAGAAAGCTGTTTTCTTATGTACCGCAGGGAAATACCATGTTTTCCGGTACCATTGCGCAGAATATGAGGAACGTGAAAGAAGATGCCACAGATGAGGAAATCATAGAGGCACTCAAGATGGCGTGCGCATGGGAGTTTGTGGAGAAACTTCCAGACGGGATTGAAAGCGAAATCAAGGAGCGCGGCGGCGGATTTTCCGAGGGACAGGCGCAGAGGCTTTCCATTGCCAGATCGCTCATCAGACATTCCCCGATTCTTCTTTTGGACGAGGCAACCTCTGCCCTGGACGTGAAAACGGAGAGCAGGGTGTTAAAGAATATCATGCAGGACGAATATCCAAGAACCTGTATTGTGACGACGCACCGCCCGTCAGTGCTTACTGCATGCAAACGGGTGTATGCGATTCGTGATAAAGGCTGTAAGGTATTAAGTGAAGAAGAAATCAAAGACATGATGACTGGTGAATGAAAAGCATAAAAACTATTCCTTGCTTTATTTTTGCGTGGCAGTTATAATTACACATAAAGAGTTACACGTCATGGTTCGTGTTCGTGCAACCAGAAAGACGCATTTTTTATTTTGGGGTGGAGTATATGCGCAGGGGACTGGCACGTTGATTTTTGACTATGCTTAGGTTTTTGCTTAAGATGTGGAGGAAAAAAATTTGGAAGGAATATCCATTGTATTAGAATTGTTGAGTGGTGTTGCTTTATTTCTTTTCGGTATGTCCATGATGGGCGACGGCTTAAAGAAAGTGGCAGGAAACAAGCTGGAGCTGATTTTGTACCGGCTGACGAATACGCCGTTAAAGGGTGTGCTTTTAGGGGCTGGCGTGACGGCTGTGATTCAGTCTTCTTCGGCAACCTCTGTCATGGTGGTCGGTTTTGTAAACTCCGGCATGATGAAGGTGGTTCAGGCAATCGGAATCATCATGGGGGCGAACATAGGGACAAGCATTACCGGGTGGATTTTGTGTTTGTCTTACATTGACGGTTCTGAGGGAATCGCGAAACTTTTATCAACAGCCACAATTTCTGCGATTATTGCAATTATTGGTATCTGTCTTCGGATGTTTGCAAAGAAGACCACGTACCGCAGCATTGGCGATATCATGATGGGCTTTGCCGTTCTGATGACCGGTATGCAGATGATGAGCGGCGCAGTATCTCCGCTCAGGGAAAATCCACACTTTTTAAAGGCACTTACCATGTTCTCTAATCCGTTCATGGGAATTTTAGTAGGTATTTTATTTACAGCAGTTCTTCAGAGTGCTTCTGCGTCCATTGGTATTTTGCAGGCACTTTCCATGACCGGGAGCATTACATTTGCAACAGCATTTCCTATCACCATGGGAATTGGAGTAGGTGCTGCCTGTCCGGTGCTGTTATCTTCCATTGGTTCTAATAAGAACGGAAAAAGGACTGCCCTTATTTATCTTCTGAATGATTTATTCGGCATGATTCTCTGGTCCGTATTGTTTTATGTAGTGAATGCGTTTGTCCATTTTTCTTTTTTGAATGAAGTGATGACGCCGGTACGTGTGGCACTGTTAAATTCTGTGTTCCGTATTGCAACTGTATTTATTCTGTTTCCATTTATTAAGCTGATTGAAAAATTTGTGTTCTTTCTTATTAAAGAAACCAGAAGTGAACAGGCGGAGATGGCAGACTTTAATCTGTTAGAGGAAAGATTCCTGGTAAACCCCCGTCTGGCGATTTACCAGACGCATCTGGCACTGAACGGGATGGCAAAGAAAGCCAGAAAGAATATTCTGCGTTCGTTAAAGATTATGACAAAGTACGAAGAAGAACGTTATAATAAAATTCAGGAAAAGGAAGATATCATTGATAAATATGTTGGCAAAGTGAGCCGTTATCTGATGAAGATTTCCGAGCATGAGCTGACGGTGCGCCAGACAAAGCAGGTGGCAAAGTTTTTGAACACGATTACGGATTTTGAGCGTCTGGGAGATGATGCGGTGGATATTGCGGATGTGGCAAAGTCTGTGGAAGAGCAGGAGGTGGAGTTTTCTGAAGAGGGCGAGTATGAGCTTGATGTGGCGAAGTCTGCCGTCAAGGAGCTTTTGAATCTGACCATCTTTGCCTTCACGGAGGATAATTTAGAGCGTGCGTTCCGGGTGGAGCCTTTGGTGGAGCTGGTCGGAAATTTATGCTCTGCGTTAAAGTCCAGGCACATTACCAGACTTCATACCGGAAAGTGCAAGTTAGAGTACGGATTTGCATTTAACAATCTTTTGAATGTATTTGAAAACCTGGCATCGCATTGTTCCAATGTGGCAGAAGCCATGATGGAGATGGAGTATTCTTCTTCTTACATTAAGGAATATCACAGGAGCATCCGCGAAAACCGGAATGAGGATTACAACCGATATTATACGCAGTATGAGATGATGTTCGATATCAACGGATATCAGGAGAAGAAGAAGGAAAAAGAAAAAGAGAAAGAAAAAGAGCTGGAAAAAGTGATGGAGAAAGAAATGGAAAAGAGCCGGGAGGGCGAAAAAACAAAAAGAAAAGAGAAAGAGAAAAAGGAGAAAAAGACAAAGAAAAAAGAGAAAAAAGAAGAAAAACAGGAATAGGCGGAGGAGGCGTGTATGACGGTACGAATTGTACTTACGGGACTTGGGATTTTGAGTATTTTGTATTTTTTGGAATATTTTATATTTGTGGGCCTGAATAATTCGTTTCTGCTTTTCTGGCTTGCTTTTGGGGCTTTTTGCATAATGTGGGGATATGTTCATGAAGTGATACGGAAACAGAAGATAGCTTCTCTGATTTTTGCGGAGAAGCTTTTTGCGCTTGTGTGTGCCGCCTTTTTTGTGGCTGTCTGTATTACGCTTGTGGTCATTGTAAAGGCGGGAACACAAAAGCCGGAGAAGGGAGCAGATTACCTGATTATTTTGGGGGCTCATGTGTATGGTGAGAGGATGAGCTCGAATCTTCGGTACCGCGTAGAAATCGGGAAAAAATATCTTGAGGAGAATCCGGGAACAAAGGTGATTTTATCCGGCGGGAAGGGTTTTGGAGAGGAGATTTCAGAGGCAGAGGCCATGCGCCGTTATCTGGTAAAAAATGGAATTTCTGAGAGCAGGATCCTGCTGGAAGACCAGTCGGTCAATACGGATGAAAATATCAGGAACAGCCGGAAACTTATGACAAAGCCGGATGCGTTTGTGGTCATTGCCACGAACCGGTTCCATCTGTTCCGCGCAGAAGGGATTGCAAGAAAACAGGGGTTAAAAAAAGTGCAGGGAACCGGGCAGTATATCCGGGTGGATACCATACCGAACTGTTATCTGCGTGAGGTCATTGCGGTGTGGAAATATAAGCTTTGCGGGCAGATATAGGGATTATCCCTGATTTCAGCATTTGTCAAATAAGCTGCTTCACAGCTCAGAGATGTCCAAAGAACATGGACTTTATAAAAAACAGAAGTACCTTATGTTGAGAAAGAATCAAAAAACAACAATCGAAAGGAGGATTTTCCGACTCCTATCTCGCCAAATGTACCAAAGGCGGGCGTGTGCATAAAAAAAACAACATACAAAAATGTATGTTGTTTTTTGCGTAGCGGGAAAGGGATTTGAACCCCCGACACCATGGGTATGAACCATGTGCTCTTGCCAACTGAGCTATCCCGCCAGATGATTTAACAGATAACAATTATATGTTACCTGTGCCAGACAACGAAAAACAAATGTCTGCGTACACATATAGAAAAATGGGACCTACAGGGCTCGAACCTGTGACCCTCTGCTTGTAAGGCAGATGCTCTCCCAGCTGAGCTAAGATCCCGTAACTACATGCGACTTTTAAAATATACCAGATATCTAAAACTTTGTCAAGAGATTTTTTAAAAAAATATTTTATATGAATCCCCCCCCTTTTCTTTTTGGTAAATATCTGTTATGATATAAGCTTGTAACGAAAAAAGAGTATAGATGTTTTCAAATATTTGGACTTTTTACGCCGAATGATTTTTGGAAAATGTTATACGAGGCATGGAAAATGAATGGGAGTGGTAAAATGCAGTCTGAAATCAAGGCAGAAAAACTGGAAAAGGAAAACAGAATCGTAAACGAAGGCAAGAAAAAGCTGAAACGAAAAGGGCGGGAGCCGGAAACAAAAGCAAAGATCATCCCTTTTGGAAAACAGGAGGACACCGGGGCTTTGGAAAAAAAGACGGAAAAAACACCAAGGCAGAAACAGGAAAGCATTCGGTTCTATATCGTTACGGGAATGGCGGTCTGTGTGCTTTTTATAACGGGCTTTTGTACTGTTCAGTCAGTCCGGAATATAAAGAATGGAACACAGGTGATTGAACTTCAGGCTCCAAATGAGGTGGTTCAGAAAAATGAAGAAGGAGCAGGGAAAGTCCTTGATATGGACGCATTGGCAAAAAAAATCCTGGACAATGTTGCGTTTGATGTTGCTTTAGAAAAATTAGATGATTCTGTGGCAGAGGGAATGGTTCAGACCACAGATGGTACAAAGCTGCAGATATATATGGGAAATGGAACAAACGCAGATGAACTCGTTTTAATGACTGCCACCAGTGAAAAAAATGCAGAAACGAACCAGCAGTATGTGGAGGCACATTTGAATGAGATTAAAAAGCAGTTTCAGCTTTATATTCCGGAACAGGTGAAGAAGATTGAAAATGCGGTAAAAATCCGTTCCGGCTGTTATGTGGCTGTATGCATTACTTCAGATACGGAAACGGCAAAAAGGACGATTGATACGTTCATGAAACAGCAGTAGAATATAAATAAATTTTCAAAAAGGATGCCTTGGCAGCAAGTGCTTCAATATGGAGAATGAAAATGAAAAGAAAAACAGGTTATTTGATTGCAGCAGGAATTTTGGCAGTTATTGTGATAGGGATTTGTGTTTTCCGGTTTCGGAGTGAAGACGGGAGTGGACATTTGGGGGATGAAATTGTGTTTTTTGGTGAATCCTCAGAGAAAACCACTTCGGAAAAGAGCACATCCGGCCAGGAAACATCTAAGATGGAGAGCTCTGAAAAGAACGATTCTGAAAAGAGCGATTCTGAAAAGAGCGATTC
>CADBMP010000102.1 GCA_902795775.1 uncultured Lachnospiraceae bacterium
TTACGCACAATCGCACGACCCATAGCCACACGCTGTCTCTGACCACCTGATAAAGCCTTCGGCTTACGATCCAGCAAAGGAACAATGTCAAGGATTCTGGCTGCCTCGTTTACTAATTTATCAATCTTGTCCTTTGGAGTCTTTCTGAGTTTCAGACCAAATGCCATATTGTCATAAACTGTCATATGCGGATATAAAGCATAATTCTGGAATACCATCGCGATATCTCTGTCCTTTGGTTCCACATCATTCACAAGATTATTTCCAATCCATAATTCTCCTGAAGATATTTCCTCAAGACCTGCAATCATACGAAGTGTTGTGGACTTACCACATCCAGAAGGTCCTACGAAAATGATAAACTCCTTGTCTGCAATGTCAAGATTGAAATTCTTAACAGCCTGAAATCCATTCGGATATGTCTTACAAACGTTTTTTAAAGATAAACTAGCCATAAAATATGTATCCTCCCTATTGATTATTAAAAATATAACATAATAAATGTTCGGCACTCCTTATGCCTCACATCTTTCTGTTTCTTAACTCTGATACTATAATACACGAAAAAGGCAGGCTTGACCATAGCATAATTTAACAAAGAAATAGAATCCATTTTGTGCAAAGCGTATATTTTTCTTTTATTTTGTTTTTTTCACAGGATTTTGCACAATTTTCAAAAGTCTTCACTGTATATATTATACAAACAATAATATATCTTATATTGTTTCTTGCGCTGTTTTCCCGAATTCACCAAAAAAACGTCATAATTCACATATATATGCCCGGTTATTCAGCACTTTTTCACGTTCTTTATTTCTTCTTTATCCACCGGTACAGCTTCTTCAGATGCAGCTTCTCCACCCATGCCGGATATTCTTCCGGAGGCAGCATAATCAAATCCGCCACTCCTCCGAGCGCAATGCATATTTTCGCATTTAAAAGCGCAAGATGCTCCATGATCCATTTTTCCTGTTCTCCCACAGGAAGATTAACAAGCAGAATATCCGGGATATGGCTGTTGATTTCATTTACTACAGATGCACCATCCGTCTGCTGCGTGCAAACGCTTGTCCCCACGATCATCAGCTCAGGCTGCATCTTTTTGCAGTATTGTTCCAAAAGCTCCACATTTTTTTCCGTTTCTGAAATAATATATACTGACCGGTTCTGCTTTTTTAAATTTTCCAAAAGCAGTCCGAAGCTCTTGCAGCTCACCACAATATCCCCGGCCTTCAACGTTTCTACATGATAGGTATCGAACAGGCTCTTTTCCTCCCCCGGAAGACAAAGCTCCGCCATATCAATTACCTTTCTGTATTCTTCTTCCCCGGAAGCCCATTCCAATATCTCTGCGGATGCAAAGAAAATCACTTGAAGCTTATCATTCGTCAAAAAATCATTTACCTTTCTGATAAAGACATCATTGGATATTATATCTACATCCGTACCTAAAATATTTACTGAAGTTTCCATCGCTCATTTCCACCATTTACAGCCTTCCTTACTCCCTATTCGCATCGGCTGTTCCTAATATAATCTGAATATCATACCCGTCTGCAACCTGCCCGACCAGCCTTTCCGGTTCTTCAAAATAAGACTCCAAATCCTTTCCCTGACTTTCGCTTTTCACAATAATCTGTGTGTGTGTCAGAGTTTCCTCTGTATAATTACCAATTCCTCCCACCTGATAGCCGGCATTTACCAGACGTTCTTTTGTTTTGGATGCCAGTCCTGATATCCGGCTTCCATTTAACACATAAATCTTGAGCCCCTTGGAATCTGCGACAGGTGCTTCTTCAGATACCTCCGGCTCTGTGCTGTTTCCTGTATCTGCTTTTGTATTCCCTGCAGCTACCTGATTCAGCAAAGATAAATCCTGTGCTGTGGTATAAGTCACGCTGTTTTTCTCCAAAGCTTTTAATGCTCTCTTAGCTGCCTTTTTCTGCACAGAATAAACCCCGTCTTCTTTTGTACAAGGAATCCCCCAGTAATGGAACAGATCCGGATTCATCTTCTGATATGTAGAAATATAGCTGCTTTTATCCTCTCTGGACAGATTGGATTCTAACCGCTCATAATCATTTTTTATGTAATCTAAAATCTTTTTCTCATCTCCGCCCAGATCTTTCAGCTGTCTTTTATGTGAATCGGTTAAAACAGAAATCTTCATATTCATTTTCATAACAACTGTGCTTTTTGGTGTAATACCGTCCGGACCCGGAGTATTATAAATATCACTTTTCGTTTTATATCCTACTGTCACTTTTTCTTCCCTGTAATGATTTTCATACACCTCATCCTTAATGACAGTATAATAACTGATGTCCGTTCCCAGCATTTTTTCAAAGATGAGCACGCCATATCCGTATGCGTCACTTTCCTTTTCAAAATAAGTATTCAGCTTTGAAAGCCTGATAATCTGTGGAATTTCATTATTTACGGTATATAACTGGCGATACATGGTAGACGGAATGGAATAATTCGTCTTTACCGGAATGGTAACATAATCCATGTTATAGGTTTTTGTATTGCATATTTCCAGTATCAGATGCACAATCCGGTTCTTGTCATCTGTAACATAAATCAGATTTTTTGAAATTTCATCCGGCTTGGCATTGCTTTGGATTTCTTTTACTTCTGCCGTCATTCCATTCTCCTCGACATCCTCTGACAAAATGGTATAAGAAATCTTGTAGCTGATAAAACCGACAGCTAAAATAATCAATATGCAGCTAATGGACTTCAAAAGGCTGATAAAAAAAACCTTTGCAATGTTATTTTTCTTCATCTCCCACGTTCTCCTAATCCGTATGGTTGCAGTTCATGTGGCCATCATGGAAACGATAGTTACCATTAAAATTCAACTGTGAATAGTAACAAATAACCACATAATTCGTACAAAATGCTCACTTGATAATAAACATACATTACATTATACCAAAAAAATAGACACATGTAAAGCACAAAAAAAATACCGGTCACAGAAACAGAAAAGACATTCGGGATTGCTCCTAAATGTCTTAATCTTTGTTTAAATGGTCAGTCCTTGTTTTCAAGCATTATACAGTAAACCGTTATTTCAATTTGAGCTGAACCTGCTTCTGAAAGAACGCCGCTCCATAGCATATGATTTCCTCATACCCTTTCAGTCCTTCAGCATACTTTTCCTTAATAATCTGTTTGATTGCTTCCTTGCAATCCTTATCCATATCAGACTCTTTATCCGATTTTTTTGCCTCAATAATGATTGCACGCCTGTTTTTCTTATCCTTTAGCAGGATATCCGGTCGTCCAAGCCCCTTCTCTTTGTTAGAATCCGCACTGTACCCTCTTCCAACAAACACTCCGGCAAGAAATGCGTGATAGTAGTCTTCACATGGCCCGCTTTGCGGGACATTGTAATCATTGTAGCTTATCGTATCCCACAGGAGTCCCGACAGTATCTCTGTCGCACGTTCTTCTCTCTTTTCCCATAAAGTATTGATCAGCTCCTTCACTGTATCATCACTTATCGTATCCGTAAAGAAGCGAACTACAGTATCCTCGAAAATTGACGATATCTCCCTGTTAGGAATCTTTAATGAAACTATATCAGCTCTGTCTTATCCACATAGTAATTTCCCGCTTCTCTAAGTGATGCAAAATCTGACTTTCCAACGCCTACCTTAAAAGCCATATCCGCACCTCCCTTCAAAATTGAGAAATTTCTCAAATTTACACAATAATACGCTTATTATAGTATCATATATCTATCAAATCTTCAATAAGAATTGTTCCATATGACAGCCCCATCAAAACACATCTATATAATACGCTTTCCTGTCACCGGAACAGCTTCACATCCTGTACGCTGACCTCTGACCGTCTGCTGAAAAACCCCCATTTTGCCCCCTGCGAGGTATACATTCTTGCGGTCAGAGCACACTGATTATCCACATAGACGCAGACCACACCGCCGCCAATCATGACGGAAAACTCTAACTCCCCGTTTCCAAAATCCACGTCTGCACGCGATTGCGGCTGTGCATTTTCCCAGTCCTCTGTATTGTAAAAATAAAGCTTTCCTTTTTCCGCATTGAATACAAGGTTCAAATCCCCTTTTCCTTCCTCGCTCATATGAAAGGCAAGCCCAAACCTGTCATTTTTTTTAATATTCTGAAACGTTCCCTGTAAAAGATAATTTCCGCGAAGCTTTTGAAACTCCACCATCTCATACTCCGCGCCACTAAACCTCCACCCGTTTTTTATCTGCTCCACAGAATCCGTCTTTTGCAGCGATGTAAAAGAAATCTCCCTCGCTGCCCCTTTCTGCACCAAAGCATTGACAACAGGAACCAACTCCCCGTTCTTTTTCTGGCTAATCTCATGCACCACCAGATTTCCTGCCCAGTCATAATCAGCACTGTCCTGATGTCCCTGCTTCGTTCCATTCCAGCCAAACGCATAAAGCTTTTCCCCATCTCCTTCCAGCCTTCCCGCATAAAAACCATTTCCATCTAACACCTCATTCTCCGGTTTTGAAAAAGGACCTTCCGGCGAATCTGCCATGCGATAATGCACCTGTCTGAACGGCCACTGATCCGAAAATGCCAGATACCACTTTCCACCAAAGGATACCAGAGACGGACACTCCATATTAGAATCCGTATCCATATCATTTTCAAAAAAGATGCCCTCCTCTTTCCATGTCTTTAAATCCTTTGAAGAATATCTCACAATCACTCCGCCATTTCCTTTTCTGGTGGTCACAAGCATCCAGTAACAGTCATCTTCTTCCATATATCTCACATAAGGATCGCGGAAATCATCCTGAGAAAAATCCTTTCCGGCATAAAATGTATCCTCCGGGAGCTTTGTCCAGCTTTTCATATCCGGGCTTTCTGCGTGCATGATGGCTTCCTTCGGTGAACGGGCATCATTATGCCCGGTGTAAAAAGCGTGATAAGTTCCATCCTTTGCACGAACCACGCTCCCGGTTCCCAGTGCTATGTCCTGCTCCTCTGCTTTCTCCGCAAACGGAATCACCGCTCCCAAATCTTCATATTCACAGAAGTTCTCCGTTTCGCAAAGTGCCCACGGATGATATCCGGTATGCCCGGCTCTCTCATCTAGCAGATAAAAAATATGAAATTTCCCTTCATCATAAAACGGCATCGGATCGCCCACATATCCGGCATCTGTCACCGGGAAAAAATTTAAATCCTCCACGCCTTCCCCCAGATATGCTTCCTGCAATGCTTCCACTTCCACAGGATCATTTTTTTCTCCTGCACTGCATCCTGCCAGAATACCGGTGCATAAAAAAACTGTCACCATAAATATCATAATTTTTTTCACTCCACATTCTCCTCTCATTTCAAGTTTCACCCGCCCCACCTATAAAAACAGGAGCGTTTCCTTTCGCATCATAGTATTTCTCTGCAGCCCCCACCTGTAGCAGCAGGAGACCCCCGGCACTAATATATCGTTTTTAATAATCAGGACCAAATTCTTTTATCCAAAAAATCATCATCACTATGTCTTTCATACTGTGATGATGATTTTCCGCCCACGAACCGTTCGTGAGCATATAGGAGAAAGAATATATATTTAAACAAACCTTCGTAAAACATCTTTTTTATCTGCCTGATTCACCAGGGCAAGGATTTCCTCTTTCTCGGGCATCACCCGGAGCGCACCCTTTCTGGTGGTGACAACCCCCGCCGCTGCATTTGCAAATAGGAGCATCTCTCTTAACTGGTCTTCCGTCAAATCTTCATGTCCATGTTCTAAAATATAATGCAGCGATGCACCAAGGAACGTATCTCCGGCACCTGTCGTTTCCACAGTGCCCCTCTTTAAGACCGATGGCACCTCCACCATCTTTTCCAGGTCATATGCCCTGCTCCCGTCTTTTCCCATGGACACTAAAATCAGTGGAATCTGCCTGCGTTTCCTGATCCACTCCACACCATCCGTATAATCCATGCAGCCGGTGAGCCACTGAAGCTCATTGTCGGAAATCTTTAGAATGTCGCAGTATTCCAGCCCATAAAGCACCTGCTCCTTCGCCACGGAAAGATTCTCCCAAAGAGGCGGCCTTAAATTGGGATCAAAGGAAATCAGGACACCGTTTTCTTTTGCGGCATGCAGTGCCTTTTTTGTGGCATTCCTCACGCCCTCATGCGTCATAGAAAGTGTACCAAAATGGAAAATTTTTGATGAAGCAATCCTTCCTATAGGAACTTCATCCTCCCTAAGCATCATATCTGCCCCCGGATTTCTGTAAAAAGAAAAATCCCGGTCGCCATCCGGCAGCGTATGCACCATCGCAAGCGTCGTATGCACCTCTTTATCATGATACAGGTATTCCACATCAATCCCTGCATTTGAAACCACGTTCTCCAACAATGTGCCAAATGAATCCTCCCCCACTTTTCCAATGAACGAGGTCTTATGCCCCAGTTTTGCAAGCATCGCCAGCACATTACAGGGCGCACCTCCCGGATTCGCCTCAAACATCCCGTTTCCCGCATTGCTCTTTCCATGCTCAATAAAATCAATCAAAAGCTCACCCAAAGCTGTTACATCAAACTTTTTCATACTGCTCCTCCATATATATTTCCATATACGCAGACTCCTGCCGCCCACGGCATAACCACGGCCAAACCTGTAATTTTTCATCCTTCATCCCTGCAGTGACGCATCATGAAAACCCGCACCACTACCCCAGTTGATAATGTACCACATCCATGCAGACCTCACCATCTGCCGCAAACGAAATCCCATCCACAGCAAGCTCCGTATAAAACGCTGCCGTCATGACCTGTTCCCCGTCATTAATGAATACCTCTGCACTATAATGGTCTAAGATAATGTGCAGCCTTAACTCCCCTTCATTTTCAAATACCCTGCAGTCCTTTTTATGAAGCCCCGCCCTTCTGGTTCCGGAAAAGCTCCGGTCAAACTCTAACCGGGAATCCATTGGAAAAAAGCCGAGCGAAGTATGAAAACTCTCATTTTCCGCAAAGTGTATCATAAATTTATGATACATCTCCTTCTCCGGCCGGATACAAAGCTCTAACTCCACCCTTCTTCCTTTTACACCGTCAAGTCTTTTTTCTCCTTCAAATACTACATTCCTGTATTCTGTCTTTTCCCCGCGCAGAATTTCAAGCTCTTTCACAGGTCTCTGGCAGACCCGTCCATTTTTCATAAAAAGCTCCCTGGCAAGCGTCATCTGCCCAAACCACTTTGTATTTTCCTTCCGGATTCCACAGGTGTCCCAGTTCTGCATCCATCCAATCATGACCCTTCTGCCGTCCGGCGTTAATGTCGTCTGCGGTGCATAAAAATCAATGCCAAAATCTAATGTCTGATTCGTTTCCTCTAAAAATTTACCTGACGCTTTGTCAAAAGCTCCCACCAGGGCAAGCGTCCCATTCCCGTTCGGATATTCCCTTCCGTCTGTCAGCATATCCTGCGGACTGGTGATGAGTACCCATTTGTCCTCCAGTTTAAAAAAATCCGGACACTCCCACATACTGCCAAACCGCCCCTTATTTTCACACAGAACACTTTTAAAGTTCCAGTCAAACCCATTCCCGCTTTCAAACAAAAGAATCTGCCCGCTTCCGTCTTCCGCACGGTTTCCTGCCACACAGAAATATCTGTCGTCTTCTTCCCGCCAGATTTTCGGATCCCTGAAATCGATCTTACTTGCGCCCACAGGAAGCATATTTCCATCAATGACCGGATTCTTTTCATACTTTTCGTAGTCCGTTCCATTCCCCACCGCTGCGCACTGTCTCTGAATTTCCTTCTCTTTCCCATCTGCACCTGCCTCCTTTGACACTCCGGTATAAAGAAGGAGCTGCCTGCCGTCAGGAAGCACCGCGGCACTCCCGGAAAAACAGCCGTCCTTATCATAAGCCGCATCCGGTGCAAGTGCCGCCGGAAGATACTCCCAGTGCAGAAAATCCTTGCTCACTGCATGACCCCAGTGCATTGGTCCCCAGTTCGTTTCATACGGCTGGTACTGGTAGAACAGATGATATGCCCCGTCATAAAAAGAAAATCCATTTGGGTCATTCATCCATCCGGTGCGGACCGATAAGTGAAATCCCGGTCTTTCCTTTGCAGAAATTTTCTTTTCCGCCTGCTCCTCATACTCCCTTGCTTTTAATAATTCCTGACTCATTTCCATACGTTTACCTCCTGTCTGCCAGCCTCTTAATTTTTCTTTTCCTTTGAAAGTTATTGAAATCTTCCGGTAAAAGTTCCAAAAATACTTCCCATAAACATTTCTCCTATTACCTCAGCGATTAAATTCCAAAAAAGCAGCACTTCATCCCCCAGGTAATACCACCCCGGCCGGCAGTTCAACCGAACCACAACAGCCGGGATGACAGATTCATGGAAAAATTTTTCATAAATCCATTCTTTTTTATGCCCTGTGAACTTTACCGCATACCACCAGATTAACCGGCAATATTCTTATAGTAATTGTCCAGATACTTCTGGTAAATCTCCAGCCATTCATCCATTCCGTAGCTCTTTAATTTCTCCACATACTCATTCCAGTCCGCATCTGAAAAACCATTCATGATCCAGTCAGACTTCTTTGTATTGATTTCCTTTGCAATATCCGTCTCCAAATCCGCAATCCTTTCTGAATCATCCCTCGTCATCAACACATTTGGATATACATATTTCATCTTCATATCCGGTGTGTAAATATCCTTAATCCAGTCCAGACGATATTTTGCGTCATCCGGGCAGGTCACATATTTTCCATAATACTCATCTAAGATGGCAAGCGGTCCACCCACGCACTCTGCTTCACGAACCTCCACCGGTGATGCATCCCCAAGAGGTGCATGCTTCAACATATCCTCGCCCGCATCGTTTTTTCCAAGCTCAAATATATCGAACTCATCATCCTCACCATACGTGCCCCAGTTATTCTGTGGTGACTGGAACGGATCATACATCTGGTCGATCCATTTGCAGACAAGTGCAGGCTCCTTCGCCGTTGCCGTTACCACGCAGCGTCCTCTGTCAAATCCGCTCGTGAAAGAACCATTCTGCGGAGTGATGTTCTTTGTATCTGCCTCCAATGCAGGAACCGGAACGAAATCCTCTAAATTTGCGATGTTTGCCACATCCCAGCTGAAGCATACGCCGTAGCGTCCGGATTTTCCTTTTGATACATAGGTTGCCCATTCGTGCGTAAACGCCTCCGGATCAATCAGCCCTTCTTTATAAAGAGAATGGAGCCACTGAATTCCTTTTTTGTACCCTTCCTGCGTAGCAGAACAAATCACCTTTCTGTCATCTGTCACAGCGATGTGCCTTCCCTTATCCGCATCACCGTAGCCCTCTCCAAAACCGTTGATGATTAAACTCAAATCCTCATTTCCGGCATTAATGATACAGGACATTGGAATAATATCACCGTCAATCTTGAACTCTGCCTGCAGTTCCTTTGCATGATTCTTAAATTCACGAAGCACAGCAGCAAAATCTGTGGTCGTCTGAGGCACCTCTAATTTCAGGAAGTCCAGCCACTTTTTATTGATGAAGCACATATTGCCCACAGTCTGGATTGCTGTTTTGTCAGAGCCTAACTGCTCAATCCAAGGAAATGCCCAGATATGTCCTTCACTGTCCGTACACATGGTCCTATACTCCGGACACTTTTCAAACACCGTCTTCAAATTCGGCATATAAGTATCAATGTATTCTTCCAGGGGAATAATCACGCCCTGGTCGGCATACTTTAACAAATCCGTATCGCCAAAGCCTGCGGAGAAAACAAAATCCGGCAGCGTGTCCACATTCGCCATCGCAAGCGTAATCTTATCTCCCCACTGATCGCTCTGGATGGCAGTCCATTTGACCTCCACATTCGTCTTTTCCTGAATACGCTTGAAGATGGTCCTCTTGTTCGGATCTGATTCCGTATTTGCCGGATAGCTGATCATGCCGGAAATAGTCTTCTTTTCCTTTAATGGAAATTCCAATGACTTTTCATCCACCTTCTGCACGGTTCCATCATTTAACTGTGCGCTTTTCTTTCCGCAGCCTGTGCCGGAAACGGCAAGTCCTGCCGCAAGCACAAATGCGAGCACCTTTTTCATATTCTTTGCAAATCTCATAATGTTTTCCTCCCTTTTATTGAGTCTTTTATTTTTTCCCCACATGACAGGCTTTTCAAAATATCCCATACTAATTTTCCGAAACATTTCTCATACCCGCTTTTTTGTGGGGCAGTCATAAAACCAATCCTTTATACAACTTTAAAAAGTGATTAAAATATAGTATCATCATCCCTTAATTGAACCCGCCATGATTCCGCTGTCAAAATATTTCTGGAAGAACGGATACATTACCAAAAGCGGCAGACTGGAAATAATGATGGTTGCATATTTTAAAAGCTCTGCAAGCTGCGCCCTTGCCGCCGTACTCTGCATATCAGAAATCATGCCGGATTCCGGCTGGTTCTGAATCAAAATAGAACGAAGGACTAACTGCAGTGGCTGCTTTGCCGAATCGTTCAGGTAAATCATCGCATCAAAATAACTGTTCCACATTCCGACGAACTGCCAGAGTGCCAGCACCGCAATCACCGGCGTACAGACCGGCAAAAGAATCTTAAAAAAGTAGACCACTTCATTTGCCCCGTCCACCATGGCCGCCTCCTGCAAATCTGCAGGGATTCCCTGATAATACGTCCTTGCAATGATCATGTTCCAAACGCTGAAGGCACCCGGCAGAACCACCGCCCACATGCTGTCCAACAGTCCCAGATTACTGATTAAAAGGTAAGTCGGAATCAGACCGCCTCCAAAGAACATAGTTATCACAAAAATGGTATTAAAAAATTTCTTTCCCTTAAAGTCTGCCCTTGACATTGGATACGCTGCCAAAAGAGTCACAAATACGGAGATGGCGGTAAACACAAGGGAATACAGTACTGCATTTCCAAAACCAATCCAAATCTGTGAATTTGACATGACTCTCTGGTATGCTGTCAGCGTCCATTTTTCAAAGTCGAACGTAATTCCCTTGTTCTGCAGCGTGATAGGGTCCATAAAAGAGGCAATCACTATGTAGGCCATAGGCACAATAATTGCTACCACGAACAGTCCAAGCAGAATGTATCCCACCAGAAGCAGCAGTTTATCCTGCAATGAATATCTCATGAACCTGCTTTTCTTTTTCATACCGCTTTCACCTCCTAAATTCCCTTTCCGTCATTCATCTTAGAAACGACTTTGTTCACCACCAGCAAAAGAATCACATTGATGACTGTGTTAAAAAGGCCGACCGCTGTGGAAAAGCTGTAATCTCCATCCAAAAGACCTTTTTTGTATACATACGTGGCAATGATTTCTGACGATTTCAGGTTCAAGTCCGTCTGAAGGGCATATGCCTTTTCAAAACCAATGCTCATGATGTTGCCCGCCTGTAAAATGAACTGAATCACTACCATATCCTTGATGGCCGGCCACTCCACCGCTTTGATCTGCTGGAAGATGTTTGCTCCATCAATCAATGCGGCCTCTTTTAACTCTTTGCTGGCATTGGAAAGTGCCGCTGTGTACATGATGGATGCCCAGCCTGCTCCCTGCCAGATGCCGCTGATGATGTAAATGGAGCGGAATGCTTCCGGCATGGTCATAAAGTTAATCTGAGTGCCAAAAAGCATATTGAGCGGACCGGTTACGGAAAGCAGGATTCTTACGATACCGCAAAGCACGATGACTGAAATAAAGTTCGGCATGTAAAGCACCAGCTGGATTTTTTTCTTGATTCCCTTGCTCTCAATCCTGTTCAAAAGAAACGCTAACAGGATCGGCACCGGGAATCCCCACAAAAGTCCATAAATACTAAGTTTTAACGTGTTGCCAAGATAGGTCATGAAATCCGGTGAGGACAGGAACCGTTCAAAGTATTTAAGTCCCACCCATTCACTCCCCATAATTCCTTTGATGGGATTGTACCGCTCAAATGCAATCAGGATTCCTCCCATTGGAACGTACCGGAACAGGATGGTCAAAAACAGGGCCGGCAGTAAAAAAATAACGTATAACTGCCAATGCTGCTTCACGTAGACGAACGTGTTATGTAGCCCCTTTGATTTTCCATGCCTTCCCATCACGGCCGCTGTGTCTGCATGTTTGTTCATTTCGTTCTCCTTTCTAAAAATGTGTTACCGCTTGCGGATGGACCGTTCCAGTAACAGAATGTTACATTTGCTTCATTCTGCACTCTTTTTTGTGCATTTGTTGCTCTTACTTTCTCTCTTCTTGTGCATATATTACCAAATATTTTTTCAAATGTCAACACCTATTTTTTACATATGCACATTTTTTTTCCAGCTATTCAGATTTTTTTACTGAAAACAAGTTTTCAGTGAATGTAACTATTCAGCCTTCTCAAAATGACCCTCAAAAAATTTGATGAAATCAAATTTTCTTCGGGTTATTTTTGGTGTGACTATCATCACACCTTATGGATTCCACCGGATTTTTTTACTTGAAAACAAGTTTTCAGTAAAAAAATCCGGTGGAATCCATAAAGAAGGCTGAATAGTTACTCATTTTTACATATGCACATTTTACATTTGACAATTATGCATTTTTATTGTATAATGTAACAAACAGAACAAAACGTGTGAAATGGAGGTTATTATGGCTGAACGAGTTACCATACAAGATATCGCAGATGCGCTCGGACTTTCCAGAAACACCGTATCAAAAGCAATCAATAACACAGGAAGTCTGGCGGACGCCACCAGAGAACGCATCTTGAACAAAGCAATCGAAATGGGATATAAACAGTTTTCGTATATGTCCCTTCCTAATAATATAAATACACCGGCTGCAAAACCGGAACCGGTTTCCGAAATCAATGAAATCGCCCTTGTCACCAGAAGGCTCTTAGGAAATTCCCACTTTGCCTCCCTGACGCTGGACAAATTTCAGCAGGAAATCACAAAATTCGGTTATCATCTGACCATGCACCTTGTACAGGATGCGGATGTGCAGAATATGCAGCTCCCCCGTTCCTTCGTATGTGAAAAGACGGCAGGGATCATCTGCTTTGAAATGTTCGACAGTGCCTATAACGGTATGCTCTGCTCACTGAATATCCCGATTCTTTTTGTGGATACGCCGCCCGCACTGCCTGGACATTTTATAAATGCAGATTTTCTGTACATGGACAACCACACAAATATCATTTCCTTTATATACGAAATGAAAAAAAGAGGAAAAACAAAACTTGGATTTGTCGGCGAACCCATGCACTGCCAGTCCTTTTATGAACGGTATTCCGCCTTTCGCGAAGCCATGGAATTTCTAAAGCTTCCTTATAAAAAGGATTACTGCATCACCGGCTCGCCCGTACCGGGAATACAGGGAACAGGCGAAGAATATAAGGATTATCTTTTACGAAGCTTAGAACAGATGCACGAACTTCCAGAGGTGTTCCTCTGTGTAAATGACTTTGTTGCCATTGATTTACTGCAGGGTTTTCGGAAACTTGGAATTTCCGTTCCGGAAAATACATGGTTATGCGGCTTTGATGATTCACCGGAATCCCGGATCGTCACGCCACCCCTGACTACCATACATATCCATACACAAATCATGGGATTATCAGCTGCTGAGCTTTTAATTTCCCGTATCCGCGAACCAGACATAAACTTCCGGACAGTACACACAGAAACCACCCTGATTTTCAGGGAATCTACCGGAGACTAATATGCCGCTTTTTATAATATAATAAATGAATCTCTGCCCCAAATCCATATATGCAGGATTTCAGGAAGAGATTCATAAGTCCGGTTCATAAAAAAACTCATTACCAAGATACAAACCTTATAACACATAATACAAAAAGGAGGTCTTTGCCATGAACAAATTTTTAAGTCCTGATAACTGTGTTATGCAGTTTATTACAAAAATCACGAACAGTGTTTACTTAAACATCCTCTGGTTTTTATGCTGCCTGCCAATCGTTACGGCAGGAGCATCAACTACGGCGCTTTTCTATGTGTCACTAAAAATGGCGGAAAATAAAGAGGGAAATCTGACAAAATCCTTTTTTAAAGCATTCAAAGAAAATTTCAAAAAGAGTACAAAGATATGGCTGATTTTACTTGGAACCGGCTGCCTGCTTGCATGTGACGGCTACATATTTTTCCACATGAAATTTGAAAATACACTTTGGACACTGGGAACCGCCATTTTTCTCGTTGCCCTGGCTGCTTATGCGATTGTTCTTATGTATATTTTCCCGCTTTTAGCCAGATTTGAAAATACTATTCCTGCCATGTTTAAAAATTCCCTGATGATCGGAATGCGCTTTTTACTCTGCACTGCTCTTATGGTGCTGATTTACCTCATAATGGCAATAACCGTCATCTTTCTTTTCACCCCTGCCATTATCTTTGGGGAAGGTTTATGCGCACTTCTTTGTTCTTATCTTTTGACCGGAATTTTAAAGCAATGTGAAACCAATGCACAGGAGGATCCCGCTGACGCTGTAGTGGCAAAGGCACAATCTCAAATATAACGTATTGTTTAATTTAACTTGCCACAGCCCGTTGCGACTGCATTTTGAGCTGACGACACAATCCCGGAATATCTAGTATTGCTAAAGGAGGAGCACAGATGAAACAGAAATTACAATACATTTGGGATTATTATAAACTTCCAATATTTTTTTCCTTTGCGCTCATCTGTGTCCTTCTTTCCCTTCTTCACCAAAGGCTTCACAAAAAAGAAACCATCCTCTGCCTGTCCTTTGTGAATGTTTCTGCCAGCGATACATTGATGGAAAAGCTGACAGACGGCTTTCTGGCTGCCCGGAAATTCAATGCCTCCCGGAACAAAATTTCCCTCACCTCCGGACTATATCTGACCGAGGATGCCACCGCCGCAGAGCATGAATATACTTATGCGTCCCGCATGAAGATTTTAGGATCCATCAATGCTGAAAAAATGGATGTTGTTTTTATGAACAGGGAAGCATTTGACACATTCGCACAAAACGGATATCTGTACAATCTGGAGCAGCTTTCGCTCCCGCCTGCCTCCAAAGCCTGTCTTGTGTCAAATACGCATATTATCAAAGATAATGCCACAGA
The DNA here is from genome assembly GCA_902795775.1 of uncultured Lachnospiraceae bacterium. Taxonomy (GTDB): domain Bacteria; phylum Bacillota; class Clostridia; order Lachnospirales; family Lachnospiraceae; genus Butyribacter. The sequence continues at coordinate 15,140 of CADBMP010000102.1, forward strand.
TGTTTTTTTAGATAAAAATACAAAATATCAGGCAGTGACCGAGGATTACCTCATGGGTTTAAAAGTCAACTCCTGTCCTGTCCTAAAGGCTGCCGGATTCACAGATGACCTATATCTTGGCATCATCAAAAATTCTCCCAGAAAAAAAGCCGCTGCAGACTATATTTCCTATCTTTTTGATAAATCAAGCAGGAGGTAGATCCTTTACCTCATACCCGTCTGCGAAGTTTTCTTGCATATGCTGCAAATTCTTTCATATCCATTTTTTCTCCTCTCTCCGCTTGTCCGGTTACTATTCACAGCCGTCACTTTAACATCTTCCTTCTGCACCCTGTGCAGAAGCTGCCTTTGCCGCAAAACCAGCGTCAGTCGGTGCAAAACCAGCACCTTATGCCGCTGTCAGATGTTAAGTGACAGCCAACATTCATGCCCCACGAATAAAAAACTTCAATACTATATTATTATAAAAGGCTCACATCTCCGTATAAAAACGTTTTGTTTCTGCCACCTCCGGAGGAATTTCCACGCCATCTTTTTCCCAGACGCGGAATTTCAAATCATATTCCTTGATTTTTTTCGCCTTTTCCCGCATATATCTCGCCATTGCCATCTGAAACATCGGCTGCTCTAAAACCTTCTCACGAATATCTTTCCGGAACGGACAGTACATCGCCATAATTTCTCTTACCGGCTTGCTGAGGAGAAGACCACCCTTTGATTCATGCTTGATCCATTTTTCATAATCCATCACAAACACATCCCTGGTGTTGTTCCTGCATTTCTGAATCTGCATTTTCAGCTTTTCTTTTTTATCATTCGAAAGGTCGCGGTTCTTTCTGTAGAACTGCAGGAAATCACTGTATTCACTGGTAAGCGACTTGACCTGGATATTGTTCCACGCCGCACCCTGCATGGTTCTGCAGAGCTCCCAGCGGAACCTGCCCATCAGCTTCACCATCTCTGAATCCAAATCACTTTCCATGAACACTGGTAAAAGAAACCTGGCCGGTGTATTTTTCCTCCGCCCACTAATCTCCTGCCACATCTGCCCTTTGTTTCCATAACAAGGCATCAGGATAATGTCCGGATAAACCTCTTCTTCAATATATTCCTTTGCAAACTCACCCTTTCCGTAAATTCTCTCCCTGTAAAAGACAGAAAAATCAATCTGACGGAGCTTCTGAACCGTAAGATTCAGCTTTTCTGCAGATAAGATGCTGGAAGAAAGCGAATTAACACAGGCATCTGTAAATAAAAACGGTACAAAGGCAGATGGCTGAATGAACAGCAGCCTGTGGTTCAATTTGAACATGTTCTGCAGCTCATAGTCAAATTTTGCATCCATGTCATTTTCCAGTTTTTTCTGCTCGTCCTTTGTAATCTGGTTTGTCTTTATCATCTCACGCAGATGTTCTGAATAATCTTCATCGAATTCGCTTTTTGAAGGTTCTTTTCCCCCTTCATAAATAAGAGTAAGCCACTCTTTAATATCATAAACAGCACACTCCCCCACCGGACCGGATGACCTCTGAATAGACAGCAGCTCCTTTGCCATCTGCTCACTGATCAATTTTTCACTTAAAAAGCCATAACGCAGAAACAAATCCACCGGCTTTGGTGAATTTCCTCCATGCCTGTGATCCCACATAAAGATATTTTTATATATGGTATAATAAATCTTTATTATATTCCTGCGCAGCGTCCTGACCTCATCATCTGTTGAAAATTTATCCGGAAGATCAATAAACGCATTGATATATTCCCGGAAACTTTGTTCTTCTTCCGCACTAAGCCCTGAATGTTCTAAAATGATATCCAGAGAACCATCAAGCACTGAAAGATCCACTACTTCATTTTCATCCTCAGAATCAGAAGTACCCGCAGCCCCTCCATTGATGAGATTATAATACGACTCCTCCATGAACTTATGGTCGATTCCAAGGTCAATTCCACCAATTTCCGTCATCAGATTATCTATCCGATTCACATTTGCAATGATATCATCAAAAAGGACAGACACCTGATCAATTTTTTCTCCCGCACGCTGCAGTGTCATGGCCTGCTGCAGGACATTCGTATACAGGCTCCTATCATCTAAAATCAAAGGACATGCCATTTCCCGGAGCTGTCCTGCATATTCCTCGCATCCCATGATGAGGTTCGACACCAGAGAAGCCTGTTCCTTGATATGACGCAGGGTAATCAGCGTGCTGGCACTAAAAAACGCCTTCTGCAGTGCACTTGGAAGACTGGCAATGGTACGGTAATAATCTATCAGCGATTCTCCCGGTATCACAACTTCCAGATAACCGTCCATATTTTCCACAGATGCCATTTTGCTGATTCTGGTTCCTAATTCCTTTCCTAACGTCTGATATCTCTGATATGCTTCATTGATGGCAGCATGAAGCTCCTTGCTTCCTTTTTTTAATTCTCCGTATGTTTTTGCAAGATCACGTATATATTTACTGAGTGTTGTCACAATAAGCGGCGCATACTCCTTTTTTGACTGCGTAAGGGCACCCACAGTCCCGACCAGTCCGGATGCCTGAAAGGTATAAACTGCTAAGTCTGTCTCTGCGATGTATGTAACATTATGCACCCTCTCCACTAAATCACATAAGCCTATGAAATTTCCGGTTCCAATTACGATATTTACCCCCTCAGCACAAACCCGGACACGCCCCTTCACGAGCAGTCCGATATCCGTTACCGGTTCTCCCTCTGAAAAAATCTCCGTTCCCTGAATCACCTGATTCAGACTATTTTTCTTCAATTCTGCTTTCACGTAATTTCCTCCAACACAATCTTTTGCCTGCCAATACACCTGCTCCAAAAAATACCTAAAAACATTATACAATTTTTATTTTATACAGTCAATTTTATTATCAAAATAAATTTGGGGCACAGGTGCAAAAAATTATGCCGCATTTCATAATAATTTCCCAAAGCAGCAGCATTTTCTTTTATCACAGGCGTCAGCCTGTGGTGAGCACTTATATACTGCTGTGCGCGAATGCTAAGCGGGAGCGGATCCCGGAACAAGCTAGTATGCAGCCGTCTTAGATTCAAAATTAATCTTTCAAAAATTGATTTCTGTGCATTTCCCCATCTTTTCTTGACTTTCCACCGAATATCCCATATACTTTAGCTATTACCCCGGCTATTTAAATTCGATTTTCAGCAGCCGGAACATTACCGGGGAGCAAAATGCTGAGAGGGAAAATTCTCCGACCCGTAAACTTGATGCGGACAATGCCGCCGAAAGGAGTATCATTATGAGTATCAATCAGACTTATACCACACAAATGGATGCCGCCAGAAAAGGCATTCAGACAAAAGAACTTTTATCTGTTGCAAAAAAAGAAAACATATCTCCGGAGCTTTTAATGGAGCTTGTTGCAAAAGGACAGGCAATCATTCCTGCCAATAAACTGCACACATGCATTGAGCCAAATGGCATCGGAAAAAAACTTTCCACAAAGATCAATGTGAATTTAGGCACCAGCAGGGATCTGACCGATTTGGACATGGAAATGGAAAAGGTCAACCGTGCAGTAGAACTTGGTGCAGAAGCCATCATGGATTTAAGCTCATTTGGAGATACCAGAAAATTTCGCAGAAAGCTTACCAGTGAATGCAGTGCCATCATTGGAACCGTTCCAATATATGATGCGGTCGTTTACTACCATAAGCCGTTAAAGGAAATCACAACGCAGGAATGGCTGGATATTGTAGAAATGCACGCAAAGGACGGTGTGGATTTTATGACCATCCACTGCGGCATCAACAAAGAAACAGCCAGACATTTCAAAAAAATGAAACGTCTGACAAATATTGTTTCCAGAGGTGGTTCCATTATCTTTGCCTGGATGGAAATGACCGGAAACGAAAATCCATTTTATGAACATTACGACAAAATTTTAGATATCTGCCAGGAATATGACGTAACCATGAGCTTAGGGGATGCCTGCCGTCCGGGCTGTCAGGAAGACGCCTCCGATATCTCACAGATTCAGGAACTTATTACGCTTGGCGAGCTGACAGAACGTGCATGGGAAAA
>CADBMP010000103.1 GCA_902795775.1 uncultured Lachnospiraceae bacterium
AAACATATGATTCATGTTACATTTATTAAAAATGCATTGGATGAGCTCTGTGGTTTCCGCATGAAAGGACATGCAGGGTATGCGAAGTCTGGAGAAGATATTGTATGTGCTGGTGTGTCTGCACTTGTCATCAATACAATCAATTCAATCGAAGCATTTACAGAAGATACATTTGCTGATGATATTCAAAAGCAGGAAGAGGATGTTGTATTTTTTGCAGTTTCTTCTTCGCCGGTCAGTGAACAGTCAAAACTTTTGCTGGAGTCGCTTCGTCTGGGACTTCGTGGGATTAAAAGAGAATATGGTAACAATTTTATTGAATTAGATGAAAAACGTGAGGAGGTGTAGGTCATGTTAAATATGAACCTTCAGTTATTTGCTCATAAGAAAGGAATGGGTTCTACCAAGAACGGCAGGGATTCCGAGTCAAAGAGATTAGGAGCAAAGAGAGCAGACGGACAGTTCGTACATGCTGGTACCATTCTTTATAAGCAGCGTGGAACAAAAATCCATCCGGGAAATAATGTAGGCCGCGGAAGTGATGATACATTATTCGCATTAGTAGATGGTGTGGTTCGTTTTGAAAGAAAAGGCAGAGACAAAAAGCAGGCTTCTGTATATCCGGTAGAGGCTTAGAAATATGTCAAAATAAAACCGCTTTCGCGGTTTGCGGTAGGGGCTGTTTGATCAGCCCCTTTTTTCTCTAAGGAAACTGGTACAGGTTTTCTTGAAAAACCTAATGAATGGAAAATCAGGAGAACCAAAACAGGCTAAAAAGTTTAAAAGAAGACGCAGTGCAGACCCGGTTCATGAGGAAAATGCAGCGCAGAAATGAGGAAATTATGTTTGCAGATCGTGCAGAAATATATATCCGTTCCGGAAAGGGCGGAGATGGTCATGTCAGCTTCCGGAGGGAATTATACGTGGCGGCAGGTGGTCCTGACGGTGGAGACGGTGGAAAAGGCGGAGATTTGATTTTTGAAGTAGATCAGGGGATCAACACGTTAAATGATTTTCGTTATAAAAGAAAATACATTGCAGGAGACGGCCAGCCGGGGGGAAAAAGACGCTGTCATGGTGCTGACGGAGAGGATCTGGTAATTAAAGTACCAGAAGGAACCGTTATTCGGGAAAAGGAAACCGGAAAAGTCATTGTAGATATGTCTCATGGATGCAGACGCGAGGTACTTCTAAAAGGAGGACGTGGTGGAAAGGGAAACATGAATTATGCCACCCCGACCATGCAGGTACCAAAATATGCCCAGCCCGGAAAGCCTGGCAGGGAATTGAATGTTATTCTGGAATTGAAAACAATCGCAGATGTAGGTCTGGTGGGATTTCCAAACGTAGGAAAATCAACTTTCTTGTCCAGAGTCAGCAATGCAAAACCAAAGATTGCAAATTATCACTTTACCACACTTCAACCAATATTAGGTGTAGTAGCTCTGGAAGGTGCAGACGGTTTTGTAATTGCAGATATTCCGGGACTGATTGAGGGAGCTTCGGAAGGAATTGGACTTGGACATGAGTTTTTACAGCATATAGAACGTACAAAGATATTTATTCATATGGTAGATGCTGCTTCCACAGAAGGCAGGGATCCGTTGAATGATATAATGGTCATCAATGAAGAGCTGGCACATTACAATGAGGAGCTGGCGAAACGTCCCCAGGTCATTGCGGCAAATAAAACAGATGTCTTTTATGGAACAGAGGAAGAAACGGTCATTTCTCTGTTAAAAGAAGAATTTGAACCAAAAGGGATTCCTGTGTTCCCAATTTCAGCAGTGACAGGCAGGGGAATAAAAGAGCTTTTATATTATGTCCGTAAAGTATTGGATGAAAAACAGGAAGAACCTGTGGTTTTTGAACGGGAATATGTATTTGAAGAAAGCCCGGATTCAGAAGAACCTGTGACGGTATATTATGACGAGAAAGAAGATGTCTATGTGGCAGAAGGACCACGCGTGGAAAAGATGTTAGGTTATACGAATCTGGATTCGGAAAAGGGATTTCAGTTTTTCCAAAATTTCCTTCGTACAAGTGGAATATTAGAAAAACTGGAAGCACTTGGAATTGAAGAAGGCGATACTGTCAGAATGTATGATTTACATTTTGACTACTATAAATAATATGCTGTAACAGTTCAGCCTTCCCAAAATACACCTGTTTTTCTGTCTGGTCTTTTGAATGGTGGACAACGCTGTTTGTGACGAAAAACCAAACAGCGTTTCAGCAACAAGTGCTTCGGCATGGGGGATATTTATGAAACAGCATTTGTTTGAAATGGTCATCTGCGCTTTTGCCGCAATTACTTTAATGGTTGTGCATGAATTAGCAAAAATTCTGGTTTATATGGGACTGCAGAAAAAAGCAGGTGTCAAAAAAAAATATAATCACAGCATCTGGGCGGTGTACCGTTACATTGACCCGGTTGGTGTGATTCTTTCTGTGACGAGCCAGGTGGTTCTTTCAAAACCGTTCATGTTCCGGATACAGAATAAGAAATATAACAGGATTTTAGGCATTACTGGTTTTTTTGTCCTTCTGTTCTGTTTTTTCGGAAATCTGTATGCCATAAAAATGCATATGTTCGGCGTACAGGGAATGAAGGTTGTGACAAGTGCCGGAATCCTCAAAGAAGCAGGAGGGTTATATATTCAGTATATGGCACTCCTCAGCGTGGGAATGTTTCTTACAAATTTATTTCCCGTATCCACATTTGACATGGGACTTTTGATTGCCGGATTTTCTTCAAAAAAATATCTGGGAATCATTAAAATGGATGCGGTCATTAAACTGATTTATGTACTGGCACTTCTGGTGGATTTATTTTATATCTGGGCATACCATATTTTCCAGTTTGCACTGTCCATACTGTGAGAAGTTTGCAAACGGAAAAATTGCTGTCTGCTGTGCCAGATTGCTTGTCATTTGTTTATTCGCCCCTCAAATGCGGGGCATGGAGATGAAAAATGAGTATTTCAGTGAAATTGGAAGCCTTTGACGGGCCATTGGATCTTTTACTGCATTTAATCGAAAAAAATAAAATTGATATTTTTGATATTCCGATTGTTGAAATTACAAATCAATATATGAAAATCATATCTACAATGGCAACAAAGGATATGGAGATAATGAGTGATTTCCTTTTGATGGCTGCCATGCTTTTGAAGATCAAATCGAAAATGCTCCTCCCAGCAGAAAAAAATGAGGAAGGGGAACCGGAGGATCCCAGAGCAGAATTGGTGGAACGTCTTTTGGAATATAAAACCTTTAAATATGCTTCTTTGGAATTAAAAGACCTGCAGGTCGATGCGTCAAAGCAGCTTTTCAAGGAACCTACAATACCGGAGGAAATCGCAGAATATAAAGAAGAAATTGATGTACGGGAAATTTTAGGTGATCTGACGCTTATGAAGCTGCAAAAGATATTTCGGAAAAAAAAGAAAAAACAGGT